>NZ_WEII01000083.1:0-18098 GCF_009183805.1 Bacillus sp. B2-WWTP-C-10-Post-4
ATCTAATACCGTAATATATGTATCGTTTGTCTGTCAAAACGTAAACGTTCATGTCCTTATTTTGATACCTTGGTTGGGCGAATGAATAACAAATTGTTTCCTCAGGTAATAGTCGGGATTCAACCGATTCAACAGACAATTTTACCATTGAAAAATCTCCTGGTTGAGAATCGAAAGCACCCTTATATTTTTCATACATCTCAGGATTTTCTTTCTTAAATACATCTAATTTATTCATATCATGATTGCTCATCATTAAGAATAATATGATACATGCTACACCTAATCCCAAAATAATAAAAAATGTCCACATTTGCTTCTCATTCCCCCTCGTAAAATTCTTTTTCTTTATTAATATGCGGAACTAAATTAAGAAAGAATTTACATTATATAAATAATAAATAAAAACCGCTACAACAAGCGGTTCTCATCCTTCTACCTTTATTCCCAACTTATAAGCAAGCGCACACAAAGCCTTATTTCTCTTCCTATAATAATCTGGCTGAGACATATTCAATATCCTACACATCTTTACCCAGCTAGGCTTCTCTTTCCCTAGATAAGCTAATTCAATAAGCTGCTTATCCCATGCATTCAATTTCTCTACGCCTTTTCTTATTTCTTGAATATAGTTGATTCGTTCTAAAGCTGTTTTACTCATGCGAATTACCTTACCATCTTGTACACGCTCTATATCCCTTTCATCTATACTTGATAAAAATAGGTGATACTTTTTCAAAGCTTGAAGCACATTCTTTTTCATCTGCTCTTTGTTAAGAACAGGTAGGGCAATATCCAACATACTCTCACTCCTTCACCATTTTCAAAAATGTATCCAACGGCATTACTACCAACCATGGTTTTCTATCAGCCTTAATTGCTAATGCATCTGGCTGTTCACGTTCATCCTCCAACCAGTTATATAACGTCTTGAATCCTTCTTGCCTCGCTTTCACTTCCCATTCAAGACCTAAAAACCCTTTACATCGTTTGAATACCCGTCCATCGCTCCAGAGAGCGGTACACGAGCACCACCTATCAAACTAGCAAATTCTCTTTCACGTCTCATTCCTTTATCTCTTTGACTTTTCCCATTTATAAATCTCCATTTCTTTAAAAGGATTATTTTGTTAAGAACTTTATTCCAATTTATAACCGCTATCTTTTTCTTGTATTTTCCATTAAAATTATAGAAAAAATTTTGATAACATAGGAGAAGGCTATGAAACATAACATCAATCTATGGTCCTTTATTTGTTCCTTGATTTGTATTGGTTTATTTCGTTTATATTTTGAAATCCCATCTGGAATATTCAAATTTTTTACGGATTCACTACACATTCATCCTTTATTTATTTTACTAGTTTTAACAATAGGAACTTTTTTTGCTGGCATTAATGGATTTTCTAAGATGAATAATTGGGTTGCGATGCTTAGAAGCATAGCAACAGTCTTAATAACATTGTTATTATCAGTGTTTTTAACACTAACTTTGATTGTGGGCTATGCATTAAGTTAATCGTAGTTCTTTATGAATTAAACTCAATATTCCACCAATACTACAAATGACATGGTGATCTTTTCTCCGATTTTCTTACGCGAGCAGTTAGCCTTTGCTAGCTGCTCTTTTATTTGTAATCTTGCTAGGCTTCTGTTACTTTCCACTTCCGAAGAACTCGTCTACCCTCTTTTCAACTTTTACAACTTCTTGCCTTAATTGTTCTGCCAACTATGCGATTTCAGCTTGAGCACCTTTCCCTTTTCGCCGCTTATTATAGAAATCTAAAAGTCCCCGTAGATTGACTGTTTAGACTAGGTAAGTTATAACTCGTTTGGAAGTACGCTACGAGCATCCTCAGCAGGAATTCCTAATGTTCTAAGCAGATCATAATCACTTTGTAGTTTGTACATCATTTCATTGTAAGCTTTAACTACTTGTTCTCCTTTAGCTTTAACCGTTTCAGGCACTACATAATCAAACCCACCTATCTTATCGTCACTTCCCATGCGTACATATCTTTGAGACTGGACTGAATAACTGAATCCTACATGGTGACGCGTTAACTGAGAGAGTAATGCTCTGCTAACTCCTTCTACTGCAAAGGTATATGTTAGATGCTCTAGTGTTGAAATATGCCCCGAACCCACAATATGTTTAATGAGCCGATCTACTTCTTTTCCACCTTTTCCATCAGTTGCTTTTCCCTTGAAGTATTTCTCTCCCTCTAAAGTGACAATGGGGTTATTTACGTTTAAAAGTTTAAACAAGTATAACCCCGTTCTATAATTAGGACGAGGTTATACTTAAAATCGTTTAATTTTTGATGTAAGATATTCATTACCAAAAAATATAACAATAAATTCGTTAAAAATGAATTCTTTGGCTCTTTTATATATTTCTTCTTGAACGTTTATACATTTTCATTGTAACTAACCAGCTAGTAATTGTGATTCCTGCAAAAATTAATAGCAAATTACTATACAAATGAGTGGACGGATCAGCATTTATAGGTAGTAATTTTCGATTTAGCAAATGTATCGATAATAATCCACCTACAATTGCAATACCCATTCCTTCCGATAGAAAGCTTGTGAAATTAAGCAAACTCATTCCAGCACCTGTTTCCTTTTGTTCCAAACTACTTGAAACGATGGTAGAGATAACTGTTTTCGTAAAAGAAAGCCCGCCAAAAACAAAAATCACTATAATTGTTATGACCCAAGGCGTTGTTTCTATAAAAAGGGCAGCTACTAAAAAGCTTATAGAAAGAAATGCAACTCCAGTTGTTAATACAAATAGAGAACCTTTCTTATCAACAAGCACTCCCCCAATATAACCGAAAACAATAACACTCATTGCTCCAGGAAAAATAATCCCACTTCCAATTGTGGCAGTACTTAATTGGTAGACATCTCTCATCATATAAGGAACCATAGAAATAAATCCTGCTACGGTTCCCAATATAAGTCCCCCACAAATGATTCCAGTCATAAATGATATATTTTTTCCTAGCGAAGGATTAACAAAAGGATTAGACACTTTCCTAATATGTTTAACAAATATCAAGAAACATATAATGCTAACAACTAGAAAAGAAATTCTATAAGATGTTGTAAACATTATAAAAAATACAATACCCACGGACATATATATTATTCCTTTAACATCAATACTTCCTTTTATTACATCTTCCTGTTTCAATAATTTTGCAAGGAAGGGTACAGTGATAATTGTTACAACAGGCAAAAGCAGTATATAAGACCAATGAGCATATTCGGCAATTACTCCACCTACAGATGGTCCGACACCTTCTCCCATTGCTACAATGGACCCAATAAGACCAAATGCTTTACCACTGTTTTCTTTTGGAATATAGCGCGCAACAACAACCATTACAAGTGCTGGAAATGCAGCTGCGCCAGCTCCCTGAATAAACCGTGCTAAAATAAGTACAGAAAAGAATGAGTGTCCAACAAATCCGATAACTGATCCGAAGCAATTTACTATAATTCCAAATAGGAGTAGCTTTTTAATGCCTAACTGATCCGATAACTTTCCATATACAGCTGTTCCTATAGAAAAAGTTAATATGAACGCTGTGTTTATCCAGTTTATACTTGCTGGCTCCTTATTAAAATCACTAGCGATATCCGGTAATGAAACATTCAAAACCATTTCGTTTAAAACACTGAAAAAAGAAAGAACACAGAGCCAAAATAAAATTTGATTATGGCGTAATATTGAATGTGAATGAGATGAATTCACACTTTACCCTCCAATAATAAGGGTAGACGTAGTTTATAGGGTCATTGATACGCTTTCCCTCTTTAAATGTACCCAATTATATTTATTGCACTTCATAAATAATTCCTCCACAAAAATGATTTATATATTATATCACACATATACAATTTAAAATAAAGCATATTCTACAATACGTTGTGCATAGATAATAAATTCATCCGACAATCCGTAAATAACATATTTGAGCATAAAGAAATAAAATTCCTTAAAGAGAAGCAGGTTGAGGTTCTTGAGAGTCAAGCTTATTTTGAAGCTGTGGCAAAGATAATTGAATAAAACAATTTAATTCTTTTAGAACAGATGAAAGCTCTACAGCTAATTCAGAAATAATAAACTTATGATTGATTAATTCTACATATGCTTCCATAAATAATGTATCTTTATTTATACCATCAGCCTCTGTTTTTACAGTGGCTTTTGTTATGCGTTGATTCATATTTTGAATTTGAATGGTTTCTTTCACATGTACGAATAGATCTTCTAATAAACCTGGTGTAAACTCTAATTCCTGTTTTTCAATTTCCTCCGTTACGGCACTAATAAATTCCCATAGTACCTTTGCACCTAGTAGTTCTGCTAAGCGTTTTTCACGCATTTCAAATGTTTTCATATTCATATTGAACACTTCCTCTTCTGTATTTTTTACTATTAATTGGACTATCTAAATTATGATGGAACAGCTATATTGGCAATCAAATTCTCTACCTCTATCATCGTAAACTATAGTTTACAAGAGGGGCTAAAAATAGATTCCACGCTTGTTCCTAAAACTTTTGCTATTTTTATAGCTAACTTAACGTTAGGTTGTTTTTTATTATTCTCTATCTCAGAAATATAAGTGCGCGATAAACCAACTTGTGCCGCTAACTTTTCTTGTGATATTAGTTTTTCTTTCCTTAATTCAGCTATCTTATTCATTGCTCTACTCCTCTCCACTTATGTATTCATATGATTACAAAACAATTGTAAACCATAGTTTACTTAATCGTCAACAATGTTTTACATGTTTTTTCTCTATTTTAGTTTCTTTTTGTAAATTATTGTTTACAATTGTACTAGGAGGATTATATATGAAGAAAACTCTTGGTGAAATTATAAAAAATTATCGTTTAACAAATAAACTATCCTTACGCGAGTTTGCTCAAAAATGTGATGTTAGTCATACTTATATAGACAAACTTGAAAAAGGTGTAGATTCAAGAACTGGAAAACCTGTAGAACCTACACTTTTAGTAATAGAAAAGATATCAAATGCCATGAATATAAGCACAAAATCCTTATTAGAAGAAATAGGATTCATTACAAGAGATAATATTGAGGTAACTGATACAGAATTAGAACAGTGGTTTAATGCTATTAAAAATGCACCTCCTCAAAAACGTGAGGAATTGAAGAAATTTTGGGAGTTTATAATACAGAAAAAAGATTAATATATCTATAAGACCTTCACCTAATAGGGAAAAGCTCTTGAATTCGAATAACTCCAAGTTCATAAAAATAAAAATCGCGTTAAATCAATGTTTGATGCGATTTTTATTTGTTTACCCTCACTCTTTATAATCAAAGTAGTCACATCAATTGATCACTTCACCTACAAAATCTTTTTTTGCCGCACTTCTTGCAGTGTTAACAGTACCTACAATTTTATTTGATCAAGGAATTAATCTTAACATCCATATATATAATAAACAACAAAGTTACATGTACATAAAGTAAGTCATAATACAGAATCTTTAGCATAGGCGCTAACTTAATTTATATGCTTATACTTCATCTAACGTAAGTAGGATCAATCGTTCTAGAAGGAGTATAAAACACTAAACCATTATCTTGGTATCCCTAATCTTCGATATGCTTCTCTTTTAATAAAACCGCTCTATGTTTCAAAGCACATACTACAGCTTATAAAAGTATTTATCACCGTCTCCATTACGGTCTTACGTTTAGGTGCAAGATTATCTGTATGTATCGTAATTTTGTAAGCATACATCAATATCTCTGACTGTTTAATTGGGAAAATATCTGTAATCTTGTACACTAAAATGTTCCCTACCCCATCTTGATAAAACTCTCATTTTATTTCACCTTGTAAACAGCAACATTTTAACAATACATGTAAACATCAACGAATTTTCATTTAACTTTCGGAAAAGAAATTTCATATCCATATAAAAACTTCAGAGTAGTATGAGCTCGTTCTAAAATCAATCCAGGTTCTCCTTTTTTGATATAATAATCATCAAAAGTATCCATAACTTGGTATATATTATAGTCATCAGGCTTACTAAAATAAAATCGCTCACTTAAAATGTATTTCTAATCTATATCATCATCAGCAACTTTTCTTCTTATAATCCGGAATTCACAACCAAATTAGCAAAATATTCGCTCCCATAATCATGAACCCATGCCATATCTTTAATATACCCTTTGAATTCTCTTTCAAATTGATCATAAAATTCTCTCATTTCTTATACTCTTTGAATAAAATTAAACTTTTATTTAACTGTTTCTTCTTCTTTGTTTTCTCCTAAATCTTCTATTGAGAAATCTGATTCTAGAGTTGTATGTATTGCATTGAATTATCATAATTCATCAATCCTGTTCCAATTACACGAAATATCTCTTCCATCTAAAAGTTTGCTTCTTATCCCTAATTCATCAACTCTTTTTAAATGTAGGTATACCTCCTTGTTTACTATTTTATATTAATGAAAACAAAAAGGTTGTCGTTTATCTAAGTATCCTATATTATATAATTATCAAATTACGTACGTAAAATGGGGTGTGGATAATGGACGCTAGTTTTAGCTATAATTTCCCTTCCGTCCGAGGGAAACAAGCTGGTAAAGAGTACTATGTTGTAATGTGCCCAATGAGATTAATACCAAAAATTTTTCTTTTTGATGAAGAAGAAATTCCTCCTGAGCATCGATCTCAACGAATTTTAAATAAAACGAGAATTCCTGAAATTACAAATTATATTTTAAATAATCAACAGGACTATACTTTCTCTTCATTAACGGCAAGTGTTGATGGAAAAATGTCATTTGAACCTTTCTCAAATGAAGAACAATTTAAAAATATTGGTCGTTTAAGTATTTCACTTGATTCACGCTTTCTAATTAATGATGGACAGCATAGAAGAGCAGCAATTGAAGAAGCACTAAAAATCAGTCCAGAATTAGGAGATGAATCAATATCTGTTGTATTTTTCCATGATAAAGGTCTGATACGGTCACAGCAAATTTTTGCTGATTTAAATAGACACGCAGTTAATACAACATCTTCTATAGGAATTTTATATGATCATCGTGACCAACTTGCATTACTCACTAAAGAAATTATAACTAAAATCCCTTTATTAGAACGATATACGGACAGAGAAAAGGTTTCTCTATCTAAAAACTCGCCAAAGCTTTTTGCTTTGAATCATATTTTTAATACAAATAAAAAATTATTAGGAAAGAAAAAAGGTGAGATAGTTTCAGAACAAGAGAAGGAATTCTTAACTTCTTTTTGGAAAGAATTAACAATTTGTATTCCGGAGTGGCAGCAAATTCTAAGAAAAGAAATAACTCCTCGTGAACTAAGAGCGACATATATTGTAGGACACGGGATCTTCTTAGAAGCAATTGGACTTATAGGTCATACATTGTACCGAGAACATCCTATGAAATGGAAAAAACACATTCAAAATCTGGCGTCAATCGACTGGAATCGCAGTAATAAAAAAGAATGGACAGGTCGAGCTTTTGGACAGACTGGTAGAATCAATAAAAATAATCAAACCATTCAACTTACTGCTAATTTAATTAAACAAAAGCTTTCTCTTCCTTTAACAGAGCATGAACAAGAAATTGAAAATAAGTTTAAACTAGGTGATTAATATGGGCTTTAACATACTAAAAGAAAACAATCTACAGGAGTTTGCTGCAGATGCAAAAAATGAAATTAAAAATATCTATTTGAACGATAATCGTCCATGGGTAATTGGATATAGTGGTGGAAAAGATTCGACAGCTGTTGTACAACTTGTGTTTACGGCTCTTTCAGAACTTCCAAGAGAACAGGTAAATAAAAAAGTTTACGTTATTTCTTCTGATACTCTTGTAGAAACTCCATTAATTATTTCATCTATTGATAAAACATTGCATCGTATACAAGAAAAGGCACTAGAGCTTGACTTACCTTTTGAAACACATAAAGTAAAGCCAGACATTAAAAGTACATTCTGGACATCTATCATTGGTAAGGGTTACCCCTCCCCTAGACAGAAATTCCGTTGGTGTACAGATCGTATGAAAATTAACCCTGCTAACCGCTTTATTAAAGACAAAGTATCAAAATTTGGTGAAGTAATTATGGTACTTGGAGTCCGTGAAGCAGAAAGCCAAACACGTGCCGAAGTTATGAGATCTCATACTACAGATGGAAAAACATTAATGAGACACTCTACTTTACCGAATGCTTATGTTTATGCACCTATTCGTAAATTTACTCTTGATAATGTTTGGGAGTATTTATTAAACGATAGTTCTCCGTGGGGAGATAATAATCATGAATTATTAGGACTTTATCAAAGCTCTAATAGCGAATGCCCCTTAATTGTAGATAAAGAAATTAAAGAAAGTGCTGGATCATGTGGTAACAGTCGTTTTGGTTGTTGGACATGTACAGTAGTAAAAAAAGATAAAGCTTTGGCAGGTTTTATAGATAATGGTGAGGAGTGGTTAAAACCATTATTAGAATTCCGAAATTGGCTGTCTGAAATTAGAGATGTGCGTGAATATCGTCAAAAAACTCGTATGAATGGGCATATGTATTTTACTTCTATTGATGTTGACCAAGTTGATAAAAACATATACACATTTATACAAGAAAAAGATTTAGGGAATTACCTTAGAAAACACCACATTGATTTATCAAATGCAGAATATCTTAATTTAATTATTGAGACTGAAAATGGGGAATATAAACAGCTTGGTTTAGGACCTTTCACACTTAGTGCACGCAAAATGATTTTAAAACGCCTTTTAGAAACTCAAAAACAGGTTAAAAATCCATATGATAAACATTTTCTACTAATCCAACCTGAAGAACTTAAAATGATACGTAAATATTGGTTCGAAGATGGTGAATGGGAAGACGATTTACCCAAAATATACAGAAGTATTACTGGTGAAGAGCTTGATTGGGAATATGATGATCGACCACTATTTGAAGATGATCAAATTACTGATCTTGAATCATTATGTAAAAAAGAAAACATTGATTTAAATTTGTTGAAAAAGTTAATTTCGATCGAAAAGAATTATTCCGGCTTTAAAGTACGCCGTGGTGTAATTGACAACTTCAAGAAAGCACTAAATCAAGAATATTTACACCTTTAAAATGAAAGGAAATACAAAATGAAATTTAATAAGTTAACCTTATCAAATATCGGGGCATATTATGGAAACAATGAGTTTGTTTTAACTACCTCTCCTCCCCATCAAAATGTTGTACTGTTTGGAGGGAAAAATGGGGCTGGTAAAACTACTCTTTTAAACGCAATTAAATTTGGACTTTTTGGCCCGTTAATGCTTGGTTATCGAACAGAAAATGAGGACTATAAAAAGAAAATTATATCTTTCTTAAATCGCAAGGCAATAAGTAATAAGGAAAACTTTTATCAAATAAAGTTAGATTTTACAAAAATCGAAAACTATGAAAAATCAAACTATGAAATGATTCGTCGATGGGAGTTAAAAAACAGTAACCTTAAAGAACAACTACAAGTACTAAAGAATAAACAATATTTAAACGAACAAGACAAGGACATTTTCTTATCTAAATTACGTGAAGAAATGCCACCCCATGTTATAGATTTATGTTTTTTTGACGGTGAAGACATATCACGAATTGTATTAGAAGACCGATTGGCAGAGTATATCGAACACAGCTCTAAAGTATTATTTAACTTAGACTTATTTGAGCATTTAGAAAAAGATCTTTCTCAATTAGTTAATCAAGAATTTAAGGATAGTAATTCTGCAGAAGTAAACAATCAACTTTTAGAATTAAATGAAAGTTTGCAGCAACAACAAAACAAGAAAGATTTTATTTATTCTGATGTTGAACAAATACAGAATGAAATTGAAAGAACACAGGCGAATATAGAACAAGCTAGAAGTGATTTTGAAATATATGGTGGACTTTTTCAAAAAGAGCGCGATCGCTATACTTTACGAATTAATGAAATTGAGCATATTAGAAAAAAGAATACCGAAGAAATTAAATTATTCATTGCAACACTTCTTCCTTTCTATTTAAACAGGCATTTGTTAAGTCAAGTTCAACAACAAATGGAATATGAACAAGCTAATGAAACTTATGAACATGTAAATCAAATGTTAGAAAAAGTAAATTTAAAATCTGTCTCTGAAGAGTTAAAACCTTATATAGGTACCGAAGAAAAGAATAATTTGGATATCACAAAAGTTGTAATTACGGAACTAATGAAACAAATTAAACCTAACACAAAAAAAATTATTCATCGAGCTTCATTTAAGCAACGTAGTGAAGTTGAAAACATGATGAGCCTAATTAACAATGTTGATATACAAACATACTTGTCTTTATTCAAAGAAAATCAATCATTATTAGCTGAATCAAAAAAACTTCGTGATCAATTAGCAATAAATGATAAAAATAATGATTTTAACAATATTCTTGATTCTATTGAAAATTATTCAAATCAATTAGAAAAATTAAAACAACAAAAAGACAAAAAAAATGAAGAAATAATTGAACTAACAAAACAAATCGAAAAAATCGAATCCGAGATTAAACAAAAAAGAAAACAAATTAATGACCATCAAAAGCATAATAACGTTTATAACATTTCAAATAAATTGATTACAATTAGCGAACAATTCCGTGCACTACAACGTCAAAAAAAATTACAACAAGTACAATATGAAGCAACAACTATGATGAACAAACTATTACGTAAAAAAGAATACCTTTCTACCATAAAAATTGATAGTAACACTTTCAATGTTGCATTATATAACAAAAATGGAGCAGAATTAAACAAAGACACATTATCTGCTGGAGAACGCCAAATTTTATTAATTTCTATTATTTGGGCCATGTTAAAAACTTCTGGTCGACGCCTTCCCTTAGTATTTGATACCTTACTAGGGCGTTTAGATCAAACCCACAAAGAAAGTTTATTAACACACTTTATTCCAGTATGTAGTGAACAAGTCATTATTCTATCCACTGACTCTGAGATTGATTCTAAACACTATTCAATGATTCAAACCAATTTAGCTAATCAATACACTATTGAGTATAATATTTTTGAAGAAAAAGTGGATATACAAAATAATTACTTTGAATTTAATGTTCAGGAGACTTACAAATGAATTTCAGACTAAAAACTTCTAAATATACTGCAGAAAAATTAAAACAGCTTCAAAGTGCAACAGGTTTGGCACCCAATGTTTTAGCACGTCTTGCTGTAAGTATGGCACTAACACTTCCAGAACCTGCAACAGGTCATGTACCAGATCTAAATGGATTAGATTTTAATAGAAGTACACTTACTGGGGAAGCGGATGGCATTTTTAAAGCCTCTATTATTCAACATTACGGTCAAGAAATTTCTGAAGAAGAGTATTTCCCTAATCTATTCAATTCGTATTTAGAGCGCGGAATCCGTATGTTAGTAAACGAATACC
Organism: Bacillus sp. B2-WWTP-C-10-Post-4; assembly: GCF_009183805.1. NCBI lineage: Bacteria > Bacillati > Bacillota > Bacilli > Caryophanales > Bacillaceae > Bacillus > Bacillus sp. B2-WWTP-C-10-Post-4. The sequence goes on from NZ_WEII01000083.1 coordinate 11,536, forward strand.
AACATGCTGGAAATTTTGAAAAATTAATTATGAATTTTCTTCAGCAATAGGGGTGTTAATATATGATTTATTTAGATAATAGTGCAACTACAAAAATTAATGAAAAAGTACTAGAAGCAATGCTTCCGTATTTAAAAGAAGAGTTTGGGAATCCATCAAGTAAATTTTATACTCTTGCCACAAATGCTAAAAGGGCGGTTGATAAAGCTCGTGAGCAAGTTGCTAACCTTCTTGGTTGTGAGATAGACGAACTAATTTTCACAAGCGGCGCATCTGAAAGCAACAACATGATTCTAAAAGGTGTTACAGATTATTATGCTACCCATGGAAATCGTATTATCACCACACGTGTAGAACACCCTTCGATTATAGAAACTTGCCGATATCTTGAAACAAAGGGTATTCATGTGACCTATTTAGATGTTGATCAATATGGACGCATTGACCTTGAAAAATTAGAACAAGAAATTGAAGAAAATCCTCCTATTCTTGTTAGTATTATCTGGGGAAATAATGAAATTGGTTCTTTAAATAATATGAAGGCTATTTCAGATATTTGTTTGAAACATAATGTATTCCTACACACTGATGCTACTCAAGTTATCGGTAAAATCAATATAGATTTAACTCAATATCCCGGTATTACCTTTTTATCTGGATCTGGGCACAAATTACAAGGGCCTAAAGGAATTGGTTTATGTGTTATTAAGAAACACTCAGATGGGTATCGAACTAAATTAACCCCTCTTCTACATGGTGGTGGTCAAGAATATGACTATCGTAGTGGAACACTTGCTGTTCATAACATTGTTGGAATTGGAAAGGCGTCAGAATTAGCTACTAAACATCAAGAAAAGAATACAATATATCTAACAGAATTAGAAAAATATTTGATTGATATACTGTATAATAAATTAAATGGCAAAATAACTATTAATAACGATAATAAGGATAAAATCCCTGGTATACTAAGCATTCAATTACATGGGATTAATAACGAATTATTCATTAAAAAAATAAGCCATATTATAGCTTTATCTACTGGATCAGCTTGTAGCTCAACCAAACCTAGTCATGTATTAAGTGCCATTGGTTTAGACGATGAGAAAATTAGAACAACTATTAGAATTTCTTTGTCAACTGATATAAAAAAAGAGGACTTGAACATCTTTAAAGAGTTATAAAAAGCCCCCCAGTTTTAAAAATGAACTATTTTCTAAACTGGGGGCTTAACTTTGAATTATTTATTATATTAATTTATATAGATACAAAACTAATTATCCTTTTGAAAAGACATTTAAAAACTACCGCTTTATTTTATTAGTTGCCAGAATGGCTTATCTTCCATTACTTCTAATTTATTATTAGATACTGATGTGACCAAACTTTGATGTTTATCTAATTGTCTTATACGATTCATTATGCTCTCCTCTTCTTCCTTACTTTCTGTATTAAAAATAGCTTGTACTTCTCTACGCTTTAAATCCGTAACACAGTGCACAATCCAAGTAAGAAGATACTGAGAGTAGTCATTATCAGTTGTTGCGAAGTGGCTTAGAAATTGAGTTGATAAGATAGTCCCTACTCCAAATTCGCGTCCTTCTTTTAAAATTTTCTTAAGCGCTTCAAAGTCTTTACTTAAAAAGTTATCAGCCTCGTCAACCAAAATCATTTTTGTTATTTCCCTGAAGTCACCATCTATACAACTGTGACCCTTAGTTTGCATTTGAGAATAAAATGTATCTAAGGTAATCCCTACCACTAAATTTTGAATACCAGTATCGTACCCAGACAAATTAATAACTGTAACACCATCAATCAGATCATACAATGCTTGTGTGTTCTTAGAGTCTGGCATAAAAATCTCAAACTCGGCTAAATCCTTTAATGCTACTGAAAGGCTGTCCTCCTTAGCATCTTCCCTTTTTAAAAAGATTTCATAAACATCCGAAATAGTCGGCGCCGGTAAATCCCAAGTATCTGGTCTACCCTTACTAATACCTCTACATTCGTAAGCCTCCATAATTAAATCACGCAGAAGCCCCTTTTGTTTAACACCTAGACCAAAAGCTGTCGCTACTGTTTCTTTAATACTGTTTGCTGTATGTAGTGGAAGCATTGGCTTGAGTGTATTTCCTTTATATAAAGCTAACGGATTATATGGTAAATGAAATAGATCATAGACCTTGGCATTAGTCGCCTTAATAAAATCATCCTTAATGTAATCACCTTTGTAATCAAAGATAAGAATATCTATTTGCGTTCCATTTATATTTTGTGATGAATTATTATATAGCTGTGTAATTAATGACTTTGTAAATTGAGTTTTACCTGTCCCCATAGTACCAATTATCCCAGTATTTGTATGCATCACTTTACTAGTTGTTGTTGGGTACCAATACAATGGAATATTCTTATTTTCAAGTTTATGACCAAATAGTATTTTCATTGGATTAGCATTACTTTTAACTTGCCCATTACCTTGACAATCATTTTGTTTCTCTCGATTTGAATTTTCATTTAGTATTACATTATCTTGCTTACTATCTTGTACAAAGTGATTTGGTTCCGAACTAGAGTAATATCCTTCCTCTTTTTTCTCGACATTGTACTTATTTTGAAGTAACATCATCGGATCAAAATCCGTTTGACCATTATGAATCAGATCTCTCATTTTTTGAATATCTTCGATCAAATACTGATAACCACGAGACTCAGGTATTTCAATTTTAAGAACATCATTTACGCTTTTTTCAGATTTGGAGTAAGTACTTCTTTTAAAGGCTATTATTGCACCCTTATGTATATAAGGATTTAAATCATTTGCAATTTCGTAATCATCATTTATTAACTTAGTACGTATTTCCCCTTCTAATATGTCATCCCAATTCTTAGTTGGCCAAATATTATACAACTTCATTTTTTTAGCGCTTACTAATAATAATTGCACAAGGAAATCACGATATACTGCATTTCGGAATGTATCTTTATTTAAAAATTTTTCAATTGCATTGCGTGTTTTATGAACTTGATCTATTGCTTTATCAATAACAGCTGCATTTACATCTCCTATTTTCACTTCAACTGGATAATAATGCAAAACAACTCGCTGGTCACGTTGTTCAATACCTATTAATAGAATATCATCACTATGAGAACCATCTATTCCAAGGTTTTTGGCCGAGAAAAGACCTTCTCTTTGCTTAAGCCCAGCCGCACCCGATACACGTAAAATCTCTTCAAGTGATATTGGGACCCAAGTAATATCTTTATGATCAAAATAAGACAAACTGAATTTAACAGCAGATAATATGCTCATTTTTTCTCGACCAAAGTGAGATTTATTTCCAATCAAACGTAACAACCAGTCTCCATTAATGCTATTAAATAAATCAATAATTTGTTTTGTATTAATTAGGCTATTATCAGAGATTTTTTCTAATAAAAACTCCTTAATTAACATTTGATATTGATCTGACCTCTGAGTTACTGTAATAGCGTCATAGCTACTAGAAGAACTGTACTGATCACTATAGTGTAGAATAAGCAAGTCTTTTTCCTTTTCTTGATGATTCTTGAAGAATGATAAGTCAAACTTAGGCTCAATAAAAGTTACCCAGTGTGATGCCTTATAAATTTTAGTTAGTTCTTGTAAATCATTATCAGAAAAGGCTGTTACAATCGTATCTTTAGAGCTATAAGGATTTTGATTTTTTGATGCTTGTGCTAATGCATTTAAGACAATTGCCACATTCAATAAATCCGTTTTTTCTTTCGGTAGATACTTTGTACCAAATCCAGTACGATAAGAATCCCCTACGAATACTGACGTCACCGAAGAGATTAATCCTCCTAATGAAACTGATGTCTCAATATTTTCAACATTATCATATGTTTCATCAGTATTTTGATTTATCTCATAAAATGAGATGTGACAATATTCATATTCTCGCGCGTTTAATTCTCTTTTATAAAAATGAACCTTTTCACGAAATACATCTAGTAAATCCTCTTCTGTATAGTCACCAGCTTCAAGTGTTATATCAAAATGTTCTTTAATTTGCTCAGTATTTTGGTAGAATGAAAATTCTTCAAATGCATTATAGGAATCCCCTTCCCCGTAAACATATAAGTTAATTGGTAATAACTGAGAAAGGGTCTTTTTATCTTTTAACATTCTTGAATAATATCCAAATATCCCCTGTAATACTTCACGACAGTCTCCTAAATTAACAAGATTTAATTTGATTGGATTCATAGAGCTTTGTTTAAATAAATAGCTAAAGTGAGACGTAAATTCCTGAATTTTTTCTCTCACTAGCTTAGATACAAAATTAGTCGATGCATTGTATCGTGAATTTTTGTAATTATAATAATATATCCATTCAGGTGAATGATATTGATCAATTGGTTTATAAATACCATGTTCACCTTGATAAATATATGGAAGAAGATTTTTAGGTACAAGGCGTTTTAGAATCTCATCTGGCAACTCCTCATTTCCTGTCGATTCCATTAGCTGTAATTGGTAAGCGATATTCAACGGATGAAGTGGTGACAATTTCAATTCTTTTAAGCCAGTTTGACTTTCAACTATTCCAGTCCTTAAAATGTTCTTTTCCTGAGGCGTTAATACTTTCCCATCTTCTATTTTCTTAACTGATTCTATAATGCACTGTAAATATTCATGGGCTAATTCTCTTAAATCTTCATCCCAAAATGCTAAACTAGGTAATAAATTTTCTTGTTTGAAATATTTAATAAGCTCCTTATAAGCAGCCTCTACTTTTAAAGGAATTTCTAATTTTTCAATAATAATATTACCATTATTTTCTTTTATGCAATTTCCGTGACCTTCAATAAAAAGTTGTTCAAGATCTAAATTCGCTTTAAATTTTGCATCACGAATAACAAAGGCTTGATTTCCTTGTGATAACTTGCCGTCACAGTATATAAAGCTACGTTTATTTTTACGTTTTAATTGCTGTACTTTTAAAGCAGAAATAAATGTTGGCTTTTGTTTCTCTTCACTAAAAGCCAACGGGATCTCTGTCCTTGGAAATTTTAAAATCATTTTCGTTAGCAAATCATCTTCTATATTTGCATCTATATTTTTTATAAAGGTAACTTTTTCTTCCATTGACTTAATTACTATCTCTTTATCTTGTTCTATTAAGTAATTAGTCTGTTGTTCACCTTTTGGATTAAACGTAATCGAACTTTCAAGACTAGGAATACCTATATATTGCCCCTTTCTCTTGATTTCTAAAAAATAACTAGTTTCAATTGGGGCTAAAAATTCTTCACTACATTGTACTACTGCAATTTTAAATTCATAAGCGACACCGTCTTCTTTATATTGAAATTTCGAAAAGGTTGTTGTGTTACTATTCGTTTTAATTGTCGCAATTACTTTTTTTCCTGAAATAGAAACTTCAATATTAAATAAATAACGTAAGTTTTCACTGCGTAAACGACGATCAAAACGAAAAACTAACCGGATCTCTGATTCTTGATTTGTATTGAAAATAATAATATTTCGTTTACGTTCTTTAGATTTTGTTGTTCCATCACCTTTTTCCCACTTATTTAAGTATTGGGGTTCCAGTTGAATTCCTTCATATTCCAACTGCTTAACGTCATTTTTTCTTTGCTCTGATCTTTTAACATAAATATAATCCAAATTTTCCCAACAATCTTTACTCAACTCTTCTGAACCTTCTGCATCAAAGTATTTTTCAAGCTCTTGTTCCGGGTCATTATATTTGTGAATACTTTCTATAAGTGCAAATTTATCATAATTATCCTTTAAACGACTTTTTCGTTCCTTTTCATCTACTTCACTTAATTCAGAATCATAAAACAAACCAAATTCACTAAATAAACTACTATTCATCTCACCATACAATACTTTAACAATTGCTTCATATTCAAAAATAGATGAACCCACAGTATCCGTTTCAATCTTACTAAGTGCAAAATGTACAATACTTTTATCAACAACACTCAGACTGCTGTTGTGAATTCTTTGTTTTATATCTCTCCTTAATGAAGTTAAAGATAAGGGCATGCCTTTTTTATTTAGGCTTTCAGTTCCTCCAAGTATACTATCTAATGTTGTATTATGAATAAATAAGATAGCTGTTTGACAAAAAAGCTCATCTTTCATGCCAACTTTATTTCTTAGAGTAGTAAGAAAGTCTGCTGTAGTATCTTTTAAATTAGATGCAACTATTAAATGTACATTATTAAACGTTAAGGAAAATGTCGAAAAAGAAACCTCAGGCCAATGAAATTTTTCTAATATGCCTGCTTTTTTTCCACACAACTCTAATTCTAGCATTAACTGCTCAACGTGTTGCAAATTCTCAAATTGAACATTAAATTTGTCTCCAGATTTAATGGATTTCCCTTGAAAATACTCAATTATTTGGTTTGATATATATTTATGAAATGTATTTGACATATTGGGCATCACCGCTATCACTCTTTTTCTCAAGTATATTTAATTTTTCGTATAAACCAATGATAATTTTCCTTGAATCCCGATCAAAATATATTCC
>NZ_WEII01000084.1:0-18065 GCF_009183805.1 Bacillus sp. B2-WWTP-C-10-Post-4
ATACATAAATTACTTTATAGTTCATTCATGTATTCCTTTCCATCTACATCAATCATTTATTGAAACAGATTTCTGTGGTAAATGAACAAAATATTGGGATGACATGGGTACTTTATCATGAATCAGACATGCAAAATTATGTAGCTTGTGGTGAAGATGAAGGAAATACTATAAAGGGAAAAGTCGTAGCGAAACCAGGGAAATATTATTTAAATGTATATAAATTCGATGATAAAAACGGTGAATATTCATTATTAGTAAAATAAATTCATTTCCGATATGTATACGGGAGTTGTATTTTAGGAGGAGTCTATCACGATAGGCTCCTCCTACTTTTTATTTGTATATTAGAACCATTAAGAATAGAAAAAATTCGTGTTTGAAAAAAGTTTAATTATTTCCTATCTGCATTACTATACTATCAGACTCTTTTCTTTAATAAGTCTAAAAGATTCAAGTGCTTACAAGGAATACTTAGCTAACTGTTCACCCCAAGATGATAAATCCGTTTCAATAAATCCTGCTTTTTTATATACAAATTTAGCTGTAAGGTTTTCAGGAGCATATCCAATCATTATTATAGAAATGTTTGCATTATTATTTCTTCTTATCTCATCAATTACCAGATATATAGCTTGTTTACCTATACCTTTCCCTTGAAATTTTTCATCAATCATAAGTCTATAAATCCAATAATTATTATCATCAGGATCTATCCCAAACGTAGTAAATCCTATCATTTTCTCATCAAAATAAATCCCTTTTGCATAGAAATTATCTAGAAATTGAACTTCTGCGATAGAATAAAGGTTGGATGCAATAAATGTTTGTTGTTCTTCTTTAACTGACAGCCTAATTGCTTCTTCCCAATTATTTTTGTCAATAGCCTTTAAATAAAGTTTCTTCAATCTGATACTCTCCTTCCAATATTGAAGAGGAAGCACGTATTTTAGGGGTTAGTGGTACGTTATCCTCTTGTTTTTTTTCAAAATTAAATATAAATATTTTCTCATCGACAACGCCTCCTTAAAGGTACAATTCAAAACACATTAGTATAATCAATATGATTATACTCTTTCCACTATAAATTATTTTCCTGTTGAAAAAATCCTATTTCTGCAAGGTATATGATACCAAATATCTGAGAATCTCTTTGCAAACAATTGTATTTTAGCTTGAATAAAGAAGCACGTTTTTTTGAAGAAGAATATGATTTATAACTTGATAGCAGTGCGGTACACTATTGTCATTAACCTATTATTCTATGATTTTTTTCTATTTACTTATATTTTCATTTTTACTGTACTCTACTTCATTAAAAGTTTGTTTATATCCCAAATTGCCTCGTGTGAAAATAAGAATAAGTAAAACGACAAATCCCAATCCTATCACTACAAATATATCTGTATTCTTTAAAATAGGGTTGGTGGAATGAGTTTATGCCAAACTAAACGTATTTACACTCGCATGAATTAGCATGACAATAAATAAGTTACCGTGATTGCAGTTATAGACCCAAGTAAGAATGATTGAGATCGGCAAACATAGTAAAATAAAAATTGGCAAGTGAATATATAGGAGAGAAAGGTCAGAACCTGGGCCACCCCTTTGTGCAGCTGTTAAGAAATGTGGAAGATGCCAAAAAGTCCACAAAACACTAAGTAGTAATGTAGCTTTTAACGGTCCAAATTTCGATTGTAATCGGGGCAGAGCGAAACCACGCCATCCAATCTCCTCCGGTAAAGGTCCACCGAGAAAGAAAATTGCTACAAAAGAGAAAAGATAGGTTATAAAAAATTCAAAATTAAGGTCACGGAAAGTAGGTACCTCTCCATTTAATATCACCATACCTAGAAACATTGCAGCGGGGATAACGATGAGAGTAAACAAGTACCACTTTAAACCGACCTTAGTAGTGAGAATGCTTTTGCTAACTTTTTTCCATGACTCTTTGCCTTCAAGAGTTCGAAACATGATACACGCTGCTAACATAGGGCCTGCAAATGCATTGGCAAAAAAGAAAATATCAAATACTTTTGTTTTAGGGAAAATACCCCATTGTGAGAAGATAAATGGAATTAATACAACCCATGAGAATAAATATGCCATTACAAAAAATGAAGTTAACGGATAGGATTCCAAATACCCTCTCAGACCTGTTGATGAGTTTTTTGCTTTTGTTAAATACTTCAACACAATCACCTCTTCATTTATAAAAACCTGCATATGTGCTAATTCCACATGCTTTGATAAAGAACCTTTTTGATGTAATAATGTTCAGTTTTTTGTAAGAAAGGAGAGGTACGTTACCAAAAAAATGTAGAAATCTTTTTAAAGAAAATCACCTAACATTGAGTTAACTAGCTTTTAACATTAATTGAATTTTTGATATATCCTCAATCAAATAATGTTTACTAAGATTTAGTTGGAGCCATCCGTACTAAAAATCTACAGAACCACTTCAGTTTTATTACTATGCTTTTCACACAAGGAACGTTTAAGTACCAAAAGACATCTATAAATGCACTATTTAATACAATGCGTACATCAATTAATATCCAATAGTTTTGAAAGCGTTCGCACATTTAAATAGTCAAAGAAAAGGCACTCCTAGGAGTGCCTTTTCTTTGACTTGAACCATGTTCATATATATATTCCCCATCCCATAAAAACACTTCCCATAAAACAGGATCCTAGACACCAATAGACTTTATTTGAAAAATAGTTTACATATGTATGGGTGATAACAGTAACGCTACATCATGAATATAAGATGCGTTACGCCTTCTGGTCTAAGAACCTACTTTATAGAAAGTGCCTTTCTCAAATATTTTACCACATGTAACATTGATTTTATTAAGTATTTAGTTAATATGCACAATTACATAGTAAATAACGTTTAAATAGGAGACTAAGAAAAATGCAAAATAAGTGATTCTAAACATATTCCAGATAACTTCTAATTTTTTATTAATTATTTGTTTAGCGCTCGATAATAGAAGGAAGTGTTGCTTGTATTCCATTTAACAAATCTAACACATTCACATCACACATTTATTTCTATTCACTAGGAGGTTGAATTAATTAGAAAGAAGCATCTGCAATAAATAATTCTGTTTTATATAACATCCAACCACTTAAAAATCCAGTAATAAAAAAGGAGGGAGAAGGTATCTTTTATTGAAGTTTGTTTATAATAGCTTTTTAACTTGTTAGGGGGAATCATAAAGGAGATTAGTAATCTCTTTGAGCATTTTTATTTTCCTTATAGTAATAGATTTATTGTACTAGAAAATTCAAATTTTGAAAGGAGTATCAATAAATATGAGTAAGAAAAAAGGTTCGTGTCTATCAACTTAAGGATAGAAATTAAATGGGTTTTTGTTTAAATAAACTAAACAAAGGGGTGTTCTTTATGTGTACTAGTTTGACATTACAGACAAAAAACGGTCAACATCTTTTTGCAAGAACGATGGATTTTACATTAGATTTCAATCAAGAAGTAATAATAGTTCCTCGAAGTTATCGATGGAACAATATAACTGGTGAAATCATCGAAACGAAACAAGCAGTTATCGGGATGGGGATTAACTATCAAGAAAGGGTCATTCTGGCAGATGGAGTAAATGAAGCAGGTATGACTTGTGCAACGCTCTATTTCCCAGGCTTCGCGACTTATAATGAAAGTATAGGTGACAATAAAACGAATCTGGCTCCATTTGATTTTGTGGCTTGGAGTCTCACGCAGTTCAATTCTATTAAAGAGTTAAGAAAGTCTGTTGATAGTATTTCTTTTTTGGATGTACCATTACCTATTTTAGGACTTACTCCGCCGCTACATTGGATTATAGCGGATAAATGGGGAGAATGTATTGTACTAGAGCCGACAACTGAGGGGCTAAAAGTGTATGACAATCCGTTAGGGGTAATGACCAATAGTCCAGAGTTTAACTGGCATCTACAAAATTTAAGACAATATATTGGTCTTAGATCGCAGCCCTATGAGTCTACACAATGGGGGGATTTATCATTAAGTGCTTTTGGACAAGGTTCAGGTTCAATAGGGCTTCCGGGTGATTTTACCCCACCATCAAGATTTATTCGGGCAGCATATGGCAAACAAAATATCCAAGATATAGATAACGAAGAGGAAGGGGTATCGGCCATTTTTCATATCTTATCGAATTGTGAGCTTCCAAAAGGTGGAGTGATAACGGAAGAAGGTACATTAGATAATACCATTTATACAAGCGCAATGTGTATGGAGTCGGGTATATATTATTATCATACCTATGATTGTAGACAAATTATAGCCATACATCTATTTCATGAAAATTTAGATACAGATGAAATTAAAACTTATCCATTTCAGCGTAAACAACAGATTTTTTATGAAAACTAATCGGAACCCTGTAAACAGTGTACAGATGTTAGACTATATCATTTCTGTTGTCTAGTTTACTAAAGTATTACTAAAAAGGAAGGATGATACCACATGTTAGGAATAGAGGGTAAAAAAAGGGGATTTTAAGGCATTATTTAAAGTGAAATAGATAATTTAAAGGAGGAATTTAAATGGGATGCAAGGAAAGAAGGCATAAAATAAGAGAAGATGCCAAAGAACTATAACCGTATTTATTTCGTTTCTCCTATTAATTTTATTTGTTTGTAGTAGTGTGTTTATCATAGGAGCTACAGAAGGAAAATATGTAGTATTTTTATTGTTAGTAATTTTATTTAACGCACGTATTAATAAAGAATCTCAAAAAGCATGAGCACTATTCTAATAAAGGGCGTATTTAAAATGATACATATCTTTAAAGGAACAAACTAGATGTAGATTCAAAATACCCCTATATTATCATCTATTAACTAGTAAAAGTAACTTTATATAAATAGTTTTTTAGCAATCTAGGAATAGAAACCGTACCTTATTAAAATGTTATTTCCGTTCCTATAATGAATTATCCTTCTAGCATATATATAAGATTTATATCATATATTAGGAGAAAGAATGAAAGTTAGAAGGGAGTCTTATAGAATGAGTTATTTGGAGGGAAATGACTTTAGTGAACAAAATATGGTAAGTGTGCCTAATCCCTACGTATATCAGACATTACAATCAGTAATTGGTAAACATGTGGTTATTGAAACTGTAAGAGGTAATGTAAGAGGAAAGTTAAAGGATGTGAAACCAGATCACTTGCTCATTGAAGATACGATGCCATATATTGTACGGATTCAACAAATTGTATGGATTATGCCAAAACAATAATCAAATTACATGTAATTTGTTTTATAACAGATTAGCGTAATAGACCACCAAATAAAAACACAGGGTTTTATCTCTGTGTTTCTTCAAATTTTCGTTTTTGAATATATGCTTGGGCATGAATAATTTCTTCCTGAAGCTCTTTTAATTCTTTTATAGATTCTGATTCAATAGTCATGTAAGTAGTAACTAAACTGATCATCATATCCATCTTCTCTACTATATTTTGAATGACCTGTTCAGATTGCTCTTTTTTAGGGTGTTGTATTGCTATTAAAGCATTTTCTATATAATTGTTTTTTCTTTGCTGGATATCATAAATAAACTGTTTTGTGTTTGAGTTCATTTGCTGTTCCTCCATTTGGGGTATACTTCTATTCTATCATATTCGAATGGGAGATATTAGATTATCCTAAATATACATCTGTCTCGCACATCTCCTCAAATATACAAACTAATCCTTTAATGTAAAGGAAGCTAAGAAAAATTTTTATAAAGAAAAAGCCGATTTCCCTATATATTAAGGGTATCGGCTTTTGTTCATATTCTTTTACTTAATTAATTTCTGACATAAAACTTATAATAATAAAATTACTTTTACTAGCAAGAAAAGGGTTGATACTGTACATTTTAAAATATCAATTAAGCACTAATATTTTGGTTATGCATTGTTTCACCTTTATGGGAAACATAGCTGTGTGCTATCATTCCTAGCATTATTACAAACATGCCACACCAAGATAAAATAGAGGGGAATGAAGAATGTAATAAGATTAGTTCTCCAATAACAGCAAAAAGGACCTCCATAGATTGTGTTGCTTCAACAGTTGCAAGTTTCTGCATATCCCCTTTAACCATATCAGTAGCTTTAAAAAATAAGATAGTTGCAATTACACCAGAGCAAATAGCAACTAAAATAGATTGCATAGTTTGCTCCTTACTAGGTATTCCTGCTGTAAAAAGACCGTACAAGGATAATAAAAACCAAAATGGTAAGCTAGCTAATGTCATTCCAAGGACACGTTGATAAGCATCTAGACGATTTCCACAAACCTCCATCATCTTACGATTCCCGAGTGGGTAAGCAAAAGAAGCTACAATAACAGGGATAATACCTAACATAATATCTTTTACAGCAAGCGATTTTGCTTGTTCCATTTGCATAAGGAAAATACCAAGAAGAATAATTAATGACATACTCATACCCTTCATTGGAATTTTTCCTCTTTTCTTAATAATTCCATCTGGTGTTTGATAAGTTTGGATAAAAAGAGGAGCTAACAAAGATCCTGATATAATAGTAACTTGCCATGTCCCCGCAATAATCCATCCTGGTGCATGTGCAGCGGCAAAACATAATGGAGCATAAAATAGACCAAAACCTACAAAACTCCATAAAAACCATGCACTTAAATCCTCTCTCATAACTTGTAATAATATTTTTAATTTTTTTCGACTCATAACAAGAAGTAAAAGGAATGGCAGCATGAAAATAAACCTTAATGAAGCGCTCCATATCCAGCTACCACCTGATAATTCCATTGCTCGATTTAATATAAATGTGAAAGCAAAAAAGAAAGCAGCACATATACCTAAAAAAAGAGGACGCAAATTTCTCACTTTAATCTACCTCATAAGTCATTAATTTCTCAAGGCTTAACCAGTTTTGTTCTACAAGATGCGCTGTTGTTTCTTTATCTTTATTTTTACACGCCTCTATAATTTGCTGATGTTGTTCTACTGACTTTAGACCATTTATCGAAGTGAACTGAGAAATTTCGAGACGTTGAATCTTAGATATACTTCGTTCTAACGCACGAATGATTTCAGGATTTCCTGCCACATCTAAAAAAACATTATGGAATAACTCGTCAGCTTCAATTGATTTTATAATATCTTTTTTCTCAATAGATAATAGTAAAGCCTTATTACTGAACTCTAATTCTTGAATATCCGATTCTTTTAATAATGGTACTGCTAAACGAGCAGCTAACGAATGTAAAACTGCTACCACAGTAAATGCGTGTTTCGCCTCCTCAATATTTAATGGTGCAACACGAGTAACTGAACCAGGAATAGATTCAACAAGTCCTTCATCCTCAAGACGTTTCAACGCCTCTCTAACTGGAGTACGGCTAATTCCAAATTCTTCTGCTAATTCTTTGTCATTTAAGCGTTGCTCCGGTTGCAGCTCTAATGTAACGATTGCTTTTTTCAAAGTTAGATATACTTCATCTCTAAATGACATACGTTTAATGGGTTTAATAATATCTTTTTTCATAAAACCAATATATCGGATATTGGTTTTATGGTCAACTCTAAATTTTCAATAAAATATACTCGATTATCAAATTCTAAAAACGACCATTTAAGGAACCTTCTTAACGTATGAAAAAACCAAGTTCTTTAAAGAAATAAATCCTTAGCGTACGAAACTCGCGTTTTATTGGTGGGACTCTTTAATTAATTCGCTTAATGGATTCGGTCTCGTCTATTTTGGATACTACTTTATGTGAAATGGAGATATTATTTTTATTTAGGATAGATTTCTTTCGAAATATGTATCTAGAGCCGTATATTAATTTAAATGTGATACGATAATTGTATATATGCATTTAGAAGGTAAAAGGGGATGAGTGTTGATGAAAAACCATACAATGGTAAACGGAAAACTCCTTCAGACTAATAAAAAGTGGTCACATCTCCGGCAAAAACAAAAAGATCATATTTCTAATTGGTTACGTAGGGAATACATACAGTTTGTAAGAACGCATCATCGAAAACCTAGAAAAAACGAGCATGATGAGATTCTTCATGAAGTGATGAGTCAAATACAGGAACAAGAAATATGGATTCCAAATGGTGAAGTGAAAAAATATTATGTAAGCAAAATAGGAAAATGGTTTAGAAAAATAGAAGGTGAATGGGAAATACAAATAGATAACAATGAGCGGCAGCAAGTATTAAAAGAAAAGTAGATACAAATAGGGTGCGTATTTCATGTATAACTTACAAGAAGATATGTATGAACAATTGAAAGAGAAAAAAGGGGAAGTAACTGTATTTTTAGGGAATGGTGTTTCAGTACGTGGGCAGATCCTTGCAACAGATAAAATTACCGTTCTAATAATGGTTCATGGTAAGCAACAACTAGTCTACAAGCAAGTAATTTCCACAATTCTTAAGTAATTCTTTTTCCTTTTTTCGAGAGAAGAGGAAAAAACACAAAAAAATAGAAGATTGAGATCAATCTTCTTTAAAAAAGGAACAGATGACAGATTACTACTCCAACTCTTAATTAATTATAAATAAGCACATATAAATATTCAATCCATTCCGAGTTTTCTCAACATATTTGTCTTTTTTAAAAATTATAATATAAGTAATTCTTTTTATTATTATATATTTGTTCTTTCCTGTTGCAGAATCCTTAAGCTATTAAGGATTCCTTTTCTTGTTTCTAAAATTCAAAAACTACATTGATAAAACACACAGCAAAGCTATGCATACATTTTCTTTAGACAATTAGCTAAATATCATCTAAGCTGTAATTTTATGAAAATATAATAGCTGATTTCAAACGAAATTGGAAATAAACGTAAGTCTATGGCCTATTTTTATACGTATCTCGGCTATACCCCATCGCTATCAGGTTAAGAAATACATTCTTCCCCAAAACGAAAAAATAAGTTGCCCTCTATCAGAAATACACAAAATTTTCATCCTGGGGGTTTTATAAAATTATTAAGTTAATGGTCATGGGGTACCATCAGAAAAATGCGGGTTTACAACGCTATGCCCATTTTAAGACGCTTCCCTCGTATTTAAAAACGTTAAGAGAGTTTTAGTGGCTTTAAAGAATCTAATGATATTATATTATCCATATTAAAAAGGTATTCTTCTAATAAATTGATATGTTTCCCTCTAAAGGTGACTATAGATAGCTATCGGAAGGGAACAAATAATGATTTCTTATCATTAGAATTATAGGAAATGAAATAAGACCGCTCCTAATTATAGGAACGGTTATAAATTTATCATGTGCTGGAGGTCAATCCGAATGGCATGGACTACCGTCTCTAAACAGTATGAGCATGAAATTTGACGAGTATACGTAAGAATAGTGGAAGCCGTAACGAATTATTAGTTCGTGGTACTGAAAGTGTAATTGATCAAATGAAATATAAAATCGCATAAGAGTTTGATGTACAACTTGGTGCAGACGCAACCGCTCGTCCAAACTGACTGTTGGTGATGAAATTACAAAACGTCTAATAGCAATGGCTGAGGAACAACTTGTCGGTCGATTCACTCGCTAATTATATAGTGTATGGATTAGAAGGAGAGATTATAATCTCTCCTTTTTTTATGGGAAAAATCTATGCTCAAATTGTTTTTAAGGAATTTTAAGTAAAAGTACAAACTACTCTTCTAGATAGAAAGAGCTGAGCTAATAGTTAGGGATTCATCATTTTGATGAGGACATACTTAATAATAAAAAGCAGTTAGCAAAAGCTAACTGCCATAAGAACATTACATAAATAGTAGTTTTTAAAAATTATTCAATTTTATTTTCAAATCTGTACAGTCTTTTCTTTCATCATACTCAATGTAAGCTATGTGACCATCGGGGCGAATTAAAATGACATCAATATTTTTTAATTGATAATCCTGTATTTCTCCTACAACCACCTTTGTGTGCGAATCAATGTTTATTTTATCTATTTCTTCTTTATAAGAAGGATGTATTAATAAAATATATTTACCATCTTGCATCAATTCAAAGAGTTTATAAGTTTTCTTATTTTGAGAAGAAATAGTAAGATTTGTACATCTTTTCCCTATTAATGGATGCTTTTCTTTCGTATGCATAGAGGAATATATAACCCCTAAGCCACTTACTCTTTCAGCTAAATCTTTATTCATCTCTGGGTATGTGAGTAAATGCGAGAATAACTCTCTTAATTCTATACCTGCATTTGAAAAGTTTATCATTAATTGTTCTTGTGCTTGTACATCCTTTAAAAATTGTTTTCCCACAGCATGTCGTTCAAAATGATAACTTTCTAATAGGCTTTCATATTTTTTTTGTTTTATAGCGAGTCCCAATTTCCATCCTAAATTAAAAGCATCTTGTAAACCTATATTCAAACCTTGTCCTCCTGCAGGGAAATGAATATGCGCTGCATCACCTGCCAAGAATACACGCTTATGTTGATAAGTATTTGCTAGTTTGGTTGCATTTCCAAAACGAGAAAGCCATATTGAGCTATTAATTTGAACATGTTCACCTGTAATACTATAAATACTATCGATAAGCTCTTTTTCTGTGACAGCAACATGAACAGGTATTGTCTGATTCTTAGGATCTACAATTGCAAAACGAAATACATTAGGTGCAATAGGTACCATTATTATTAACCCATTTATATTAGATGTAGAAAAAAATGGGTTATCTGGTACATCTTCTAAAATGACATCGCCTAATATAGCTGTAGTTGTTGTATCTGTTCCATTAAAAGGTATATGTGATAACTCACGAACTACGCTTCTTGCGCCATCAGCGCCTACTACATATTGAACTTCTATTTTATATATTGTTTCTGCTTGTTCTATTTCTAGTTGTACGAATGTTTCATACTGTTTTAAATTTTTTAAAGTATGACCACGTTTAATGTCTACACCTAATTCTAACGCACGCTCTTCTAATATTTCTTCTGTAATAGATTGGGGAATAAAAAGCGTATATGGAAAATCAGTATCTAAATTTTTAAAGTTTAATCTTGTATCTAGGGCAGCAAAATGGCTGGTATCTGATTTCTTCCCTCTAGATAAGAATCGATTTTCAATACCTCTCATAGCCATTAATTCTAAGGAGCGGGGGTGAAGTGTGAGTGCTCTAGAATTTCTTATCCGATTTAATCTTCTCTCTAAAACGACAACTTTTACACCTTGAATAGCTAATTCACATGCTGTCATAAGTCCAACCGGACCACCGCCAACTACCGCTACATCATAATAATTTTCCATGTCATGCCCTCCATTTTTTTATTTAATTAAGAGCTAATACAAGAATTTGCACAATGGATTTGTAAACGATATCTATTGTGCAAATATAATTATAACTCATTTTAGTTTCCTTGGAAACTAAAATGAGTTAACTTGAGATTTCCCCTATATCAAACATTCGATATGAAGGTTAATTGAATTCAATATGAGAAAGATAATAGGGTAATCTATTTTGAATTATTTAATGAAAGGGGTATGAGATTGAGATGAATAATTCATATCATGAAAAGACACATACATTGATTAAACAATTATTTAACAAGTTTTCACCAAAAGCTCCTGGCTTTGCATATATTGCTAGTTTTGATAGCGGGGTAACTTATAAAGGTACGGTTGGCTTAGCTTCTATAGAGAAAAATTTACCTATAACCACAAAAAATATTTTTAATATTGCCTCAGTTTCTAAACAATTCACTGCATTTTCTATATTACTCTTAGAACAAGAGGGAAGATTGAGTTTAGATGATTCAATTGTAAGGTTCGTCCCTTTTATAGGAACATATGCTGAACCTGTAACATTGAAACATCTAATTCATCATACTGGTGGACTAGTTGATTATATGGCATTAGCTGAAGCAGCAAATATTAAATTTACTGATTCATTAACTGTGGAAGAATCGCTAAACCACCTTAATAGTCATCAAATTGCAAGGTTCGCAGCTGGTACAAAATTTGAGTATAGCAATACAGGATATTTTTTATTATCACAAGTGGTAGAGAAGGTAAGCGGCAAGTCTCTACGTCAGTTTACAAAGGATCGTATTTTTGACCCTTTAAATATGAGAGACACAACAATTATAGATTACTACCCAACTACTATACCAATTACTAGTGGGTATTCGAAGAATGAGCAAGGAACATATAAAATCTATGAAAGCCCTTGGGAACACACAGGGGATGGGGCAGTTCATGCAACAGTTGAAGACCTGGTAAAGTGGGGGGAGAATTTAACTACAGGTACCGTTGGTGGAAAAGAACTTGTTAAAAGAATGAGCGAAATAGGTCCGAAAATTTCCCCAACTGGGAAGACGATTATTGACAATGAAGATTATGCTTTTGGACTAAGGCTTGCTGAAGGTTTTAACTGTCGGTACTTGGAACATTCAGGAAGTTGGGCGGGTTATCGTTCACACTTCATGCGGTTTCCACAAGAATATTTGTCCGTTGTAGTTTTAAGTAACTATGATGGATTTGATTCTAAAAAACATGCTAATGAAATAGCAGAAATTGTTTTAGAAAAGTAAAAAATGGAAATAACACTAATCTATTTGATAAAATTCATAAATAGATTAGTGTTATTTTTAATACAGTTACATTTTCATGTTCTATTAACCTATAAGGCCATCTAATTTTAACCATTGAGATTTTAAAGATCTTTTATTAACTTGCTTCCATCAGGCCTGCCTAATCCTGTACATGCATCTCACCTGGAAGATGTTTTTCTCTTTATGAATAGAAAAACTCTTGATGTGATTTAAGTTACATGAAAAGCTATATATTCAAAATTGGAGGGGTAATACCGTTAAGGAGATCCCAAGAACTTAATCCAAAAGAATATTCGAAATGCGGATAATCAACTATGGTAGTAAAGCGTCCACCCCAAGTTAAACCAAGTTTCTCTCCTATATACCCCATTTGCTTGAATTTCTTGATGTCACCCCAGGGTATAGAGTTATTTTCGTAAGGTGCAGCATCAAAAGCTAATCCCCAATTGTGATATGATTCTCCGCCTCGAGCGTTTGTAACCTTTTTACCCGGTTTCCATCTACCTAAAGAAAATAACCTATCTTGTTCACTCCAACTCCTAAACACTGCATATATTCGAACATCTAAGCCATTAGCTTTTGTTAATTGAAGAAACTCTTTAGCCAACATTTCCACATATGGGTGTAAGGAGTGTAAATAATTAGAGCTAGTATAAAATTCAGATTGAGAATTAGGATTAAATAATTTGTGGCGTGTTCTAGGTGTAATATTTCCAGAAGGGTATAAATTTTGCTGTATTTGGTATTCTTGTGTAGCTTCGATAGTTGATAGACCGAATATTCCATCAATTTGTCCAAAATAAATTCCTATAGATTGTAGCTTCTTTTGTATTAATATTACGTTCTCAAACAATGATTTCCAAGTGTTAACTTCTACTATTCCATTAGGTTTTAATTTAGTTTTTTCTTGGAAAATTTTTGTGTATTTATTTGTTTTTTCATCAAAAAAACCGGTAATAGTAAGTTTCTCGTAGTTCACTCCCAAACCAATCAAATTTAATTGGAGGACTGTTACGTAATAACCTGTAGAGCCTAATTTAAGAGTGGGTAAATTCTCCATATTTCACCCCTTGATTTTAGAATACTGTTACTTATTATAGTTAGATTGAACTTTAATATGACAGGTAATAATTCTAAAAGAATAAAATTAATTTTATTAAATTTACTATATTCGAATGTTTGTAAGAAGTTTTTCCCCTCATAAAATATAGATTTTAAAAGAGTAATTCAAAAAATTCCGTTATGAATCAACTGAAATCTTCAATTCATAACTTTTTTGTAATAGACAAATATAAATTTGAATTACATAAAATTATCTTTATAAATAAGATTATTTGACTTTTATAGTATGTAACAAAAATGTAACTAGATTAACCTTTTGGATTGAAGGAGATTTTGGGGAGATTAGCAGGAAGTGGTCAAGTATTAATAGAGTAGTCCATACTTATTTTTAAAAAAATCTATAGAATCTTTAAAGAAAATAGGCAATTATATGATTTCAAAAAAATAGAGTTGAGCATAATATCATGGATAAAGGGCCTTTTTATTTTTTTTATATACGAGAGTTTTAATATAAATAGGATTTGATGAGAGGAGAGATGAATTTGTATAATTATCCACCATATTCTTCAGGGAATTCTAAACCACCACATTTTATAGCAGGAGTGAGTGATGAAGGTCAGGAAGCTTTTTATCGGCAACCAAGTGGAAAGATATTTGCAAAAATATATGAAAAAGACACAGAAAGACCGATTAAGGGTGTCAAAGTATCAATTTATAAAATGACAAATGAAGGGCGTATTTTAGCTTCCCGACAAAGTGAGGTTATTACTTTATATACGAATGAATTCGGTGAAACAAATACAGTTGCCTTACCTACGCCCCCTAAAGAGAATTCGAGTGATCCTTTAGGATCTAAACCTTATTCAGAATATGCGATTTCCATTGAAGCTGTAGGTTATGCACCTGTAGTACTGCGCGGTACACAAATTTTTGAAGACGTTACTGCTGTTCAGAAAATGGAACTTATATCCATTAGTGGAACGGAAGGCCGGGATTCTGTTGAAATAATTGATATTCCGGAACATACATTAATCGGACAATATCCCCAGCAGGAATCCCAACAGGAATTACAAAAAGAACTCGAGGCACAACAAGAGATAAGAGAAGATAGTGATAAGGATAGGGATAGGGATATTGTAATACCTGAATTTATTATCGTTCACGATGGTCATCCAAATACACCTGCACGAAATTACAAAATGAGATTTAAAGATTATATAAAAAATGTAGTCGCTTCTGAGGTTTATCCGAATTGGAAAAAAGAAGCATTGTTAGCTAATGCTCTTTGTATAATGACTTTTACATTAAATCGTCTTTATGTAAACCCTTTTAAAGGAAAAGGATTCGACATCACAAGTACTACACAGTTTGATCAAAAGTATACTCATGGGAGAAATACCTTTGAATCTACTGATGATGCAGTGGATGAGGTATTTAAGCAATATCTTGCAAAACATGGAGAAAATACACCATTTTTTACACAATATCGTGATGGTAAAAAACAAACATGCCAATTTGCTAAACGGCCAGGAATGCTATATCAATGGGGAACATACTGCCTGGCAGAAAAAGGCATGAGCCATTTGGATATTTTGAAACATTACTATAAAGATATTGAAGTCCGTTTAGCGGAATTTATACAAGTCGTTAAATCTTTCCCTGGGAAAATTTTGAAGGAAGGAGATCAAAACCTTGCTGTTGAAACCATTCAAAAATATTTATACCATATAAGAAAAAGATATACAGATATTCCTGAAGTAAGAGTAAACGGTACGTACAATTCAAGTACTGCAAATGCAGTTAAGGCTTTTCAAAGGCAGTTCCAACTTCCTGAAAATGGAGCTGTAGATGAGGTAACTTGGAATAAAATGAATGATATGTATGTGTATGTTACAAATCTCCCTGGCATGTATCCTATTTTGCAGAATGGCAGTCAAGGAGAACTTGTAAGGAGATTACAAAATTTATTGAAGGACTATGGTTTTTATGAAGGACAATTAGATGGTTTTTTTGGACTTGGAACTGAAGTATCAGTGAAAGAGTTTCAGAAGATAAAAAGTTTTACTGTTACAGGAGTAGTGCGTAAGGAATTATGGATGGTCCTTGAAGCGATAGAATATACTATGGGAACTTCCCGAGGGGCTTTAACAAGCAATTCAATTCCGCAGCAAACGAATAGAGGATTAAATCTTAAAACACAAGCGCCTTCTCAAAATCAAAATCCAGTATCTATTTATCCCCCTTCTATGACAAATGTGTCCAATTATCAGCAGACACAATCATTCTACAATAATAATAGATATTATCCCTATTCTTAATTAGTGATGTAAGTAAAAGTAACAAGGAGTAATTAAATGAACAGACATAGAGGGAGGACGAATAGATTTGAATGAAAATTATTCTTATCCATTGGATTTAGGACAGCAAATTTATTATCAACCACATCTATTTTTTAATGAAAATCAAATTTATTATGATACACGGCATTCTTATCGGGCATCAACTGGTAAATTAATTGTATCTGTTTATGAAATGAATACAGATAAACCTATTAAGGGTGCAAAGGTATTCATTCGTAAGCAAGATGAAGGTAGTCAAATTATTGCTACACTCCAAACAAATGACATTGGTTTCACAAGTCCCATTTCTCTATCAGCGCCTCCTAAAGAGTATTCTCAGAATCCTTCAGGACCTAAACCTTATACAGAATATGTCCTTACAATCGAAGCACCTAACTATGGTGTTAAAATAATTAGAGGTGTACAAATCTTCCCGGAAACTACAGCGAAACAAAGAGTGGAAATGCTTCCTGTTAATCGAACAGGAGAACGCCAATTAATTGAAACAATTAATATTCCTCAACATGCATTAACTGAATATTATTTAGAGAGACAACTTCGATCAAACTATCCCCGTTTTTCTTACTTTCCTCAACATGCAAATAGCGTAAACATCCCTCAATACATTATCGTTCATGATGGAAATCCTAATCAATTAGCTCCAAGATATAAAGTGGAATTTAAGGAATATGTAAAAAACGTAGCTGCTTCAGAACTTTATCCAACATGGCCTAAAGAAGCAATTAAGGCTAATATAATTTGTATAACATCTTTTGTATTAAATCGTATATATAATGAGCATTATTTGGAAAGAGGGTTTACTATTAGTAGCACTCCTTTGTTTGATCAATCTTATAATTATGGTAGAAGTACTTTTTCTGAAATCGATGATATAGTTGAGGAGTTGTTTAATCAATATATTGCAAAACCGTATAGTATCGAACCAATGTTAATTGTATATAGTAGTGGTATAAGAAATGATTCAAATGAATACTTTTGTAGATGGAGCAGTAAATATCTTGCTGATCAAGGTATGGATTATGTAGGTATTTTAAAGAGCTATTATCCATTAGCTCAAATTTATTTTTTATAATTTAGTAAAAAGGTATGATGTGATTTAGGGGTAAGATGAATTACAAATGGTATATGGATTCAAGTTTATTATTAAAATATAGATAAATCAAAAACCGTAGAAGTAGTTACGTTCTATGGTTTTTCTGTATATAATTATTAAAAGGTTTATGTTGTTAAAATAAAGAAAACTCCCTCCTAAAAAAGGTAAGGGAGTAAGTATTAAGCTTTTTTAACTTATATTTATTTGAATTATAAAAACTCAAGAAGAACTCAATGAAAAATTAATTTTACGAGCATAGTTAGGAAAATCAACAAGGGGGTTTCTATTCCCTTGGGTGTCTTGAATACTTTGATTTCGATGTCGTTCATATCTACTTACTGGAAATTCTTCATGCCATTTAAGTAATAATTCAATGTCTATATTTTTTTCTTTGTCGTTTGCAATTTTATCTGGATATCTTAGTAAAAAGTATAAAGTAGCTCGAGCCACTATTCCTTTAGCATATTCAGGTTCGAATAAACTCTCCTCTAATTTTCCACATTCTTGTCTAATAATGTTCAGTACTTTCCCTCCTTCATAATCTGAGAAATCATGATAAGGGTAGTTACTCCTTAATGAGTTACATGATGGTTCACATGCGAATAAATGATGTAAATCACCTCTCATTGGTTCCTGTTTATTGAACCATGATTGTGGTACTACATGTTCACAGTTTAGTTTATTGTTTTCTTCAATTCGCTTTTTTTGAGTTTTTAACTCATTTTCTGTTAATGATTGATTAGCAAGAAGTGAGTCCAATTCATTTTTTCGTTTGGTGAGTATTTTAAAATCTTCAGCAATAACGTCTTCAGGATTTCGAATCTTCCCTGAGTAGATACTTTTTAAATTTCCGTCTTCTTGCAAATCCACCCAAGTATATAAATATTTTGTGGGATCATATATAACTGGTTTATGTGTATTTTCTATTAAGGAATGTAAAGCCT
>NZ_WEII01000085.1:0-16142 GCF_009183805.1 Bacillus sp. B2-WWTP-C-10-Post-4
GTATTAAGAAAAATGCTTAATGATTGGGAAGCAAGGAACGAAAGACCAAAGGTGTTACTTCATTCATGCTGTGCTCCTTGTAGTACTGCTTCATTGGAATTTCTTGCAGAACATGCAGATATTACGATTTTTTTCTCGAATTCGAATATCCATCCGAAAAGTGAGTACATGCGACGCTCTAATGAACAAAAGATCTTTGTAGAAAAGTTCAATGATCGTACTGGGCACACAGTAGGATTTCTTGAGGATGACTACCGTTCAAATGTATTTTTTAAAATGGTAAAAGAAGAAGGTTTGGCAGAAGAGCCAGAAGGCGGGCTTCGTTGTTCAGCTTGTTTTGATATGAGATTGGATCGTTCAGCTGAGGTAGCACAAGAAAAAGGTTTTGATTACTTTGGGAGTGCCATTACTCTTTCTAAAAATAAAAATAGTCAATTAATAAATGAACTTGGAATCGGTGTGCAAAAAAATTATGATTCGCGTTATTTACCAAGTGATTTCAAAAAAAGTAATGGATATCAACGTTCAATTGAAATGTGTAATGAATATGATGTTTTCCGTCAGTGTTATTGTGGATGTTCATTTGCAGCAGAGAAACAAGGTATAGATTTAAGATCGGTGAACAAAGATGCAATACATTATCTGAAAGAAAATAATCTTAGTTTAAAAAAATAGATTTAATGGAGAGAAATTCGATGTAAGATTAACCTATGATTTACAAGCGAAACACATTATGTTTCTAAAGGAAAAACGTAAAAAGCTAAAATAGTTCGGGAATAACTCCTTACTGGTTAAAGTTCTAGAGAAGAAAAAACCAATAAGGAGTGTTTTCTTAATCTCGCATTGCCCCTGCCTCTCGGGAAGTCATTGCTCCTTGTCCTGCTCTTACATCATTTTGAATTTCTTGTTTCACTTTTTGTGCATCTGTTTCAGCAAAATCTGGTTTCATAACAGAACCAGGACTTTTTATAGATTTTTTACGATCTTGCATACAAACCCTCCTCGATTTAACATTTAACAATCTTATTATTTACAAAAATACACTCGGTATACTCCGAGTAGTATAATGTTTATTGAAGAAAAAATTGATTACTATAAGGTGATAGAGGAACATAGGGAATAACAATCTTGCATTAACATCTCTCTCAAAAGTTTAGAGAAATATCTGCCAGAAAAACGCCTTTCTCTCTGTAGAAATATAAAGGAAGAATAGTGTTTTTTTATTTTGGATACAGTAGTCTAATTATGCAAATAACCACTTGTTAAGGTTATTAGTAAAAGTGGGATCCAAGGATGACTAAATAGGGCATCTAATATATGAAAGTTTTAATGGGATTGAGTTTTATGTTTGGTTGTATTTTCATTACATCAGGAAATGCTGAAGCTGCATCGGGGGGATGGTATAAAATTACAGCTGCAGGTAACAATTGTAAAGCTAGGGTAAATACTGATCAAACTGAATATAAGCCCAATAATAAAACCGTAGGCATACAATTAGAGGCAGAAGGAAATTGTAGTAACATGTATTATGATACGGCTTTATCAGATAGAGACCTAGAGTCTGTAGCACATGATACAACTGTTGGAAGTTTTTCTTCGAAAATTCCAATAAAACAACTAAAAATAGGTAATGTTCGCGAAAAAGAAACTACAGATATTATAGTTCAATTATACAAAGAGGCCGCTCATACACAGCCTATAGGAAAACTAATTTCAAATAATATTATAATTTATCCTAGGTAACCTATAAATATACTATATAAATGGGCTACTTGGAAATTGAAAATAGATAACTATATAATCAGAACAAAGGAATACCTTATAATAAAGGATACCTTTGTTTTGATTATAATATTAAATTTAATAGAGTTTCTTTACCCATCAGCATTTAACTAAAGCGAAATTGTAAACCTAAAATAACATTATCCTTTCCTATAATTCTACAGAAAGAAAAGTGTATTTTTCACAAAATGTATGTGATGTCACGAATAATTAAAAAGTTATTCAATAAAAAAGCTAACTGCCGCATTTAAACATATTGAAAGTAACTAATTTAGTTATATATCAATTAACCACGTCCAGCTTGGAAAGATGGATATAGCGACATACCACCATCAGCAAACAGTGTAATACCTGTTACATAGCTCGCTTGTGAAGAAGCAAGCCATGCTGCTACCGCTGCAATTTCTTTCGGTTCTCCGATATATCCCATAGGAACCATACTTTCAACATCGGCACGTTTTTCTGGATCCGCAAATTTTTCAGCATTAATCGGCGTATTCATAGCACCAGGCCCAATATTATTTACACGGATTCCTTTTGGTGCATATTCTAGTGCTAATGTTTCTGTCATTAGCTTAACGCCACCTTTACTTGCTGCATAGTGTACAAATAATGGCCATGGAATTTGCTCGTGAACGCTTGACATATTAATAACACTACCTTTAATATCATGCTCAACAAAATATTTAATTGCTTCCCGGCTCCCTAAGAAAGCCCCTGTTAAATTCGTAGCAATTACCTTATTCCAATCACTTAATGGCATTTCATATGAAGGTACTGAATTTTCAATACCCGCATTATTAATCATGACATCCAGTGTACCAAATTCTTTCACAGCAGATTTAACGAGATTGATAACATCTGATTCAACTGTTACATCTCCTTTTACCGCAATCGCTTCTCCACCTGCTTGTTTAACTACTTGTACTACCTCATTTGCTTCTGATTCGTTTGAATAATAATTAATTACAACTTTGGCTTGTTCTTCTCCAAAACGAATTGCCATCGCTCTTCCTAATCCTGTGGATGCACCCGTAATAACAACAACTTTCCCTTTTAAATCTGTATACATAATTTTTTCCTCCTTTTTATCCTTTAGCAATTCCTAACATAATGCCAGCTGCAATAATGAAGATAATTCCAATGACAATCGCAATAAATTGTTGTTTTGTTTTCTTTTCACCTAATATAAAAATTCCACCTAAAGTTGAGATCACGATCCCCATTTGGGAAAGGGAAAAGCTTGTTGCCACCCCTACACGCGGCTGGGAAATAAATAAAAACATATTTCCTGCTGCCCAAATTAAACCAGGAATAATATTGCGAATCGCATATTTATTAAATGGTTGATGCTTAAAGGTTAGTAGAATTCCACCTAACACCATACCAATGGCTTGTGGTAATAACGCTGACCATCCGTCTATACCGAATAGGCGGATAATTACCACATATACTAAGTAACCAAGAGTTGAAATTAATAACATCACAATCCCTTTTTTAAAATTTCCTGTTTGTTCATCGTTTTTCTCCTCTTTGCTTTGGAGAGATGTGAGAACGATTCCGATTATGATACAAAGAAGCGCCAGAACACCTAATACAACAGATGTTGTTGTTGACCATTCATGAAATACAATGACCCCAAATAAAGTAGTTGAAACTAATTGCATCCCTGTTGAAATAGGCATTGTTTTAGAAACTCCAATTAAATCAATACTTTTCAATTGATTGGCTTGTCCTAATGCCCAAAATAGGCCAGATATAATCCCGATAATTATCACCACAGGCGTCAAAACGGGTTTTATAAAAATATAAACACCGATAGAAAAAACTAAAGCGCCAAGGGTAGTCCCAAGTATTTGACTGTAAGGACCGCCTCCTAGTTTAACGTTGAAGAGTACAATACTTCCCCAAAATAAGGCTGGTAAAATCGCTAATAAAATATCCATTTTTTCTAACCTTTCTAAAAAATATTTGTTAAGTTGAATGCTTGTACGAGACAGTATCTTTGTGTCGAGGGAATTATTTTAGAATAAGAGAAGTTTTTCGTTTTTCTACCCGTAATATTTGTTTACCCAAAATAAAAGAAAAATAACATCATGTTGAAAAAGAAAATAACTAGCACGAAATTAAAAAGGTTATTAGAAAAGAATATGACTAATACAATCTCAAGTTTTGAAAATAGGAATAATGGAGAAAAACCTGATGCAAAATTAAGCTATGTTATACAAAAACAAAGCATTATGTTTATAAATGAGAAAAAGAAATAATATCGTAAAATCTTAAATTTCATATATAAAATTAACAAGAAATATGATATGATGAAAGTAACAATATACTTCTAAAACTATCTTGCAAAAGGACACACCTACGCATACATATGCGATAGGTGTGTCCTTTTTTATTTGTTTTTAAGATTTCAAGACTCAAAAGGGGGATGTATATTGTGTACCAGTAATATAGCATCTACTAATGTTTCTTTTGAAAAATTGAAAAGTCAGGAAGAGAATGAAAAAAAACATAGTGTCAATATGTCCGAATTGTAAGAAACGCTCATTTAGAGCACTTTATAAGGATCATCCAAAATCGATACAGTTTTGCCTATGTTGTAATTATTGAGAAGTAAATACTATGAATAGTCCGTTTGTTTATTAGACGTAGCTATTTACGTATTTTAAGTAGGAGGAAGAAATTTTGATATGAAAATATGGATTAAAGCTATTTGTATAACATCATTCGTAATTTAAATGTCAGCATGCAGCAGTTCCGCGCAAATAAAAAATGATTCGAGACCTGCCCAAGCAGTATAAAACGGATACAACAGCACGTAGAAGGGAAAGGTATTGTTGATATTCCAGTGGATTATAAGGGGAAATTAAAAGACTTAGAGACCGTTAAAGGGAAGGTATTACATATAAAAGACAGAGATACAATAGACGTAAACGTAAAGGGGCAGAAACAGACGGTAAGGTTACTGTTATTAGATACCCCTGAGTCTGTATCTCAAAAAATTCCACCACAAAAGATGGGAAAAGAACCATCTTCCTTTTTAAAGAAACAACTAGAAGAGAAAAGTGTAACATTTGTTTATGATCGGGGACCAAAAGAAGACAAATACGGTAGAAAATTGGCTTATGTATTTTGCGATGGAATACACATCAACGAATTAATGGTCAAGTCGGGTTATGGGATTATAGCATATATTTCTAGACCTAATACTACAATTCTATCTGAAATGAAAGAAGCAGAAAATGAAGCAAAAGAATCAAAGGTTGGCGTATGGAGCATTAAAGGCTTTGTAGATGAAAAGAACCAGCATTATAACCGTAAAGATGCAGCTTAACACCCTAACTCATTGCAATACAAATATTTGTGCAAAATGGAGGTTTTTTGAATGAATGAAAACAAAAGAAATATGCTCTTATCCTTTATTATTTCAATTTTATTTATTTTCGCGAGTCTATTGCCATTTAGTAATAATGAATATGTGTATGTTATCTCCAAAATTGGTGCTGCAGCAGGTGTAATAAATATTGTGATGATGAGCGTTTTCTTGTATTTTCAAAGCAAAAAAACGGGACATTTATTAAATTGGTAATTAAAGCTAAATAGTTTTCCTTACTCGTATTCTTTTAAGTATGGTAAGGAAAGCCGAAAAGGAGTGTGAAAGGTGAGTCAAGTACCTGGATTTTTAAAGTTTGTTTTAGCGAAAGAAAGACGGTATGTATATTTAGTTGTAGGAGAAAAGAAAAACAAAAAAGTACATACACACATGGTATATAGATTTGGTTCGCTAGAAAAAGCATTAGAAACCATGTACGAAATGCGTGGTGATTTTGAAAATCTTTTCCCTCTAGAATTAAAAGAGAGGGGATACGACTGAGAAGATATCAATGATTGGATACTTTCTATTGAAACAGGGTACTCGAAACACGGAAATAAACTAGTCATATACTAGCAAATGTTTTGTATTTTAAAAAATAGGTGAGGCGAAAATAAGATGTTGATCATTCAAAAGTATCACATTGTAATTGCTTGGACGATAGCTACTAGTGCAATGTTAATTAGTTTGTTTTTTAGTGAATGGATGAAGCTGCCGCCATGTGATTTGTGCTGGTACCAAAGAATGGCCATGTATCCATTAGTATTAATATTGGGGGTAGGGATATATAGAAAAGATTCGCACGTAAGCACGTATGCATTTCCATTTGCGTGTATCGGTTTAATGTTATCTGTATATCAAATTACAATTCAAGCGTTTCCTAATAGTGAGATGCAGATTTGTTCAGTAGGAGTTTCTTGCACAAAAGATTACTTAAATTTATTCGGTTTCATCTCGATACCTATGCTATCTTTTGTTGGATTTTTAGCTATCATAATACTTCTATATATTAAATCTGAGAGAGACAAAAGAATAAACAATACAGCGATTATGAACAATATGCTCGAATAAACAAAAATACCTATAAATAGATAAAAAATATAAAGAAATTAAAAAAGGAGAAATAAAAAATGACAACAATGCAAGTAAGTAATGAAATGTACAAAATTCCAGAGGCGGATATAGAACTATTAAAAATTATGGCCCATCCAGTTAGATTACAAATTGTGAAGGAGCTAGAACGCCACAAAATTTGTAATGTAACACAGTTAACAGAGCTACTAGATGTGCCTCAATCTACCGTATCTCAGCATTTATCTAAAATGCGCGGGAAAATTCTTCGCTCAGAAAGAAGGGGATTAGAGATGTATTATCATATTGTGAATTTCAAGGCATGTCAGATTGTCGGAGTATTAGGTCTATAATTCTAACTCGAAATAGGGTGATAGAAAGAGTGTTGTTAAATATAGCTGCAAAAGCTGATGTACTGCAGAATGATAAATTCATAAGCTTAGAGTGTAGTCCTTCTAATAATGGGGAGCTGACTGTGGTGAAAAATTGATACAAGAGTTAATAAAAAAGAATGCACATTTCTGCACTCTTTTTTATTGTGCCCTAGCTACAATAGATAAAGTATTTTGTTGTGTATGACTCTGAATAGGGGATGCTGTGTTTTGCTAAGCGAAAACGATATTTTTGACTTTTTAAGCAAAGGAAATGTTTAGTTTACTGATTTGTATAGTTTGAATTAAAGTTTAGAATATTCTGTGTCAACATTATCAATTTACTATAGTTTCCAATTGTGTAAAGATAGAATTGATTATAATTTTCCGTAAATATTAGATTAAAAACTATTATAAGGGGAATTTGAGTATTTATAGCTTGTTTATAAACGATGATTGGGGATACAGATAATAGGGTGATCAAGTACTGGTTGAATTTATCAAACGAAATGAGGTGACTTTAACTTGAGAGAAATTGCGAAAAAAGTACAAATGATACGTTTACAGGAGGAGCATTCCGGGCGTAAGGCAGACGCAGAACAGTATTCTGCCAAGCGATGTAAAATAGAAAGAGAGAGTATTAAATTAGAAAAACATAGAGTTAAAAAAAGAACTCAAAAATTTCAAACGACAGAAGAAAAGTGGGACACAAAATGTAAAAAAGCAGTACAATTATTTAATCAAGGAGAGGAATATCCAACTATTGCAAAAAAACTGAGGTGCAATGTGAGTAGTTTGTATAGAGAACTTAAGAAACGAGGTACATTACAAATACCAAAGCAGGTATCAGTATCTAAATCATTAAAATCACCCACAACATCAGCACAAACAAAAAAAACGAATTTTGAAAGATACAAAGAATATTATATGTACAAATAGAAGAATTCATGGCTATAAATCTATACTTGATTCTTTAGTGTTAAAAAGATCAGGGTACAATGAAAAAATGCATGTTTAGCAGCAAATCTTCTTACAGTATTGATAGAGCATCTTTTTATTTTTTAGAATATTTATTTTCTGATAATAACATCCAACAAATATTGAAGGCTATTACCTGTTACTTAGATCATAAAAATATTCATAAAATTAAATCCTTACTTATATTTGTTGAGTAGTTGGGTAAGAAAAGTTTTTTTACAAATGTTAAAATAAGAATAATTTGTCTAAAGCAAAAGAATCCCCATGTCATAAAGGATTCTTTTAGAAGAGTTAGAGAGATGTTGTCACTTGACTCATATTGATTTTATGTTAAAAAGAAAGAATATTCAATCTTATTTTATGTTTCTCAATATATTTCGTTTATTTCCATATTATAATATAGTCAATTCTTTTTATTGATGTATCTCATTCTATATATTTTCCTGGAGTGAATCCTTTTACTAAGGATTCTTTTTTTATTATTAATAAAAATAAAAGCCCTCACAATGAAGTGAAGACCTTTGTTTATTTAGGCTAGTATGGCCGCGAGCATATTGTATGATTTTATCCTCGCTAAATTAAGATCTTAACCACCATGATTTCCATGAGCATATTGAATAACATCAATAGCTTTATGTGTTTCTGTAGGGGATTGGGCACCAAACATTAAAGTAAAAATAGTAATTACACCAACTAAACCGAGAATTGTCTTTTTCATTTTAATGCCTCCTTCTCAATAACTTTTTTTCCTGCTTGAGAACATGAATAGAAATAATGACTTGCTTTAATATGGTTATTCTCTTTATAAAATGCAGTAGCAAGATATTCTTCGTATTCCTTAATGAATTCGAAAAGTTCTTGCTCTTTAAAATATGATACGCCTTTTAACACTGTCATTTCAAGTGCTTCGGCAGGAAAACCTCCATTCATTGCATCTAATATTTTAAAATGGTGTAGATACTCTATATTTTCAATCTCTTGACAAACGGAATATCCTTTTGCTATGAGATCTTTGGCAACGGAGTGATTTCCTTCCTTCATGTGTTCCCTTGCCTCAATAAAAAGAGCCTTATAATTGTTAGGCATTTTTTGATTCACTTCTGAAAGATATCTAATGGCTAATGGCGAAAGATTTTGAGTAGCATACATTAACCCTAAATTTTGACGCACCATTAAAATAAATTGTTCTTCGTCTATTTTTTGGAACATATCCATTGCTTTCGTGAAATATTCTTCAGCGAGTTCCCATTCTCTCAAATGAGTACAAGCTAAGCCTATAAGATTATCACAGAATGCTACATTGATCTCATACCCAGCATGTTGAGCAAAGATTTCTCTTGCCTCTGATACTTTTTTATAAGATAATAGCCCTTGATATATGTCATAATGGAAAGCTCCAACTTTATAATAAAATTCCGCTTTTTCCAATTCATCAGGAATGCAGTCTAAAAGTTTTTCTGCTTTTTCATAACTCTCCTTTGCAATTTGATATTCGCCAATAGTAGAGGCATGAATTCCTTTGAAAAAGTGATAATAATAAGCTAGGAAATTATCTGTAGGCATATCAAAAGCTTCAACTTTGTCAAAACTGCTTTTTGAAACGCTTAAATTATCAATTACAAATTGGTATCTAAAATCTAGTAGTGAGTAGTAGAGTAATAAATCTTGATCCTCTTCAATATTATGCATCTTAGAATCAATTATTTCTTTTAATTGATGTGCATTACCTATACGCCTTGAGCGGATTTCAACATACCAATCGCTTAATAGCTCTGTAATTTCATTATTCCCCTTAGCTGAAACCATCATTATATATTCCCCCATCCTATAAAAGTCTACTAATGTTATATATTACCATTATAGCAAAGTATCCAGTTCGTTTAATTGTATTATATTTATTTTTCAATAAAATTCAGAAAAATAAATTAATTGTGATGACCCAATTATATTTTATTCATGGTTTTCTCATTAACAATTCACGCAAACGTGATGTGATTGAAGTGAGTCGGAAAATATCATGTTTGCATGAAAGGGGAATGAATAAATATGAAAGCCTCTCTCTACTATAGTGGCAGCTTATTGAAGTTTTAGGTTTATAATTAATAGACAGTTTTAGTTAAGGAAATTTAAAATCCCTGTCTTTAAAGACAGGGATTAAAAAAAGGGATGACAGTTAACAACTGAAGGTACCATTATATTACCATTATTGGAATTTTTATTCCATGTTTTTGTGTTGAGAAATAAATAATATATGATGTAAAAGGTGAGATGAGTAGAGGGTTCTTATAGGTTTAGCAATATGAGAAAGTAAATATTTCAATTAAATTTTTCTTGAAACGAGGAGTGGAAGTATTGTTTTTGCTTAGAAAGCATTATTCAAAGTTATGTAGAAATTATAATATGAATAAAAAGAGTCTAGTTAAAAAATTATAAGACACCAATTCATTGGAACGGTAAAAAACTGTTTTCGGAATAGGTGTCTTTTTTGTATTGAGCAGAATATATTTTCTCAACAGGAAAAATTGTAATTATCTATAAGTATTACTTATAAGGATAATAGGAAAATAGAAATTAATAATAAAGGAGAATGCGAAATGTTAGCAGTAATATCTAATAATGACCTAGCTAAAATACGCGAAGAAGATGTAGATGTAATAAGGGTAATGGCACATCCGGTTCGATTAAAAATTATAAGTGAGTTAATGCATTATAAAATGTGCAATGTTACACAGTTAACAGAAATATTAAAACTTCCACAATCCACTGTTTCACAACATTTAGCAAAGTTAAAAGGAATTGTAATCCGTGCAGAAAGAAAAGGATTAGAGATGCATTATTATATTGATAATAATAAAGCTCGTCAGATTGTAGAAATTTTAGGACTATAGGTAAATTATACGTAAAAGTTTCCTAGGTCTAAGATAAATCATGTACCATCTAATCGAATTATCGCAGAGGAGTTTGGAATTAACCGTACTGTTCCAGGTGCTACCCAATACATGCAAGATCTTATTTCTATCTTTAACCAAAAAGGATGGCATAAATCATTCTATGCATTCCGTGAAGACACATGGACAGGGATGAATTATGAATTGGGAACAGGAAAATTAAAATGGGATGAAGAGGGTAAACCGATGCGTCAAGATAATTCAATCTGGGATGTAATAAAAAAAGATTTACAAACGCGTAAATAGTTTAGAATATTAGGCTTAAGGACTAAATGTAAGCATCTAATTCAAATAGAATTAGATGCTTTTTATTTCGAAAAAAGGTGGAGTTGAATTAAAGATTCCATCTTTTCTTTTGCATAAAGAGTACCAATCAGGTTTATTTACAACGAAAAATAAGATTTTTAGAGAATAGCTTAGAAAAAAATGTGGAGGTTCAAACAAATGTGGTCACAATTGTTTAAACCTTTAAAGTAAATAAGTTTTATGAATTTTTCGTGAGATCCCAACCTTTAAATGTTGTAATTTATTTACTTATTTCCCCAATTGGATATATTTCTCTAATTGGATGGAAGTTTAGAATACAGAATCAAAACATAATAGGCTGTTATCGATGAGTTTATCGTAAATTTGTTATTTAATGTGTCATCAAATAACATTTATATACAATAATACATAAAGAAAAGGAGATATTTATGAAAAAATATAGAGTAATAGACACAACTTAAATAGTATGAATAGCTTAGATTGTAAAAACATGGAGAAGAAAACAAAAAAACTTAAGAGTACTAAGGAAAAATGAGGGAGATTATATGGGGAATAATTCAAAACATAAAACTAGAAAAATACTTGCGGCCACTGCTACAGTAACTATGCTTGCGACTGGAATGATTTCTTCATCAGATGTCTTTGCGGAGCAAAAGGAGCAGCAAAAAAATTTATCGACATCACTGCAAAATGAAAAGTCAGTTAAATCAGAAAATAGAACATTTACGGTCCCAGGAAAAGGGGATGTTGAGGTACTGAAACAACAGGAAAGAAAAAGTATGGCATTTAGTCCATATGAACCAACTGGTTTATATGCAAAGCCAAATGAACAAATAACGATTAATGTAGAAGGTAATCAAGATATTCAGGTATATATTGGAACGTATTCGTATGATGCTTCTTGGAGAGAAGATTCTAAGATAAAATCATTTACATTAAAACCTGGTGTAAACACAATCCAATCTCCAAATGGGGGGCTGATTTATTTTTATAATAAACAGCAAGGAGGTAGCATTCGAACAACAATTACAACAGGTGGAACGACTACGCCTTTCTTTGAACTAGGAAAGCATACGAAACAAGATTTAATAAACATGCTGGACCAATATCCTAATGCACATGCAGTGGAGTTAAAAGGCGAACGTGTATTAATTACGGCCAGCCCTGCACGTGTTAAGAAATATTTGTTGGGTTCTAATACAGATCCTGTACAACTCTTAAAAAAGATGGATGAAGCTACTCGAATTCAAGACAAAGTAGCTGGATTATCTGAAGAACAAGTAGATAAACATTATGTTCATTACGTAGAAGAAAATCATTCTCCTGATTATTATATGTATGCAACTTCTTATCGAACAGCATATGTAGGAGATGCAATCCAATACGTGTTAGATATTAATAAATTTATAACAGATGGCTGGGGCCCTTGGCATGAGGCAGGACATTTGAGACAACAATCGCCCTGGAAGTTTTATAATATGACAGAAGTACAAAATAATATATACAGCCTTTCTGTAGAAAAAGCATTTAATCAACCATCCAACTTAGAGAAAAGCGGAATTTATCCAAAAGCATTTCAATATCTAGAACAAGTGAATAAAAATTATGATGAAATTAGCGATGTTTTTGTAAAGCTTGTTATGCTTTGGCAACTACAGTTAGCGTATGGAGAGGATTTCTATCCTAAATTACATCAATTGTATAGAGACATGCCTTCAAGTGAACTTCCACAAACTGATGAAAATAAAAAACAACTATTTATGATTTCAGCATCAAAAGTAGCCAAACAAAATTTGATTCCTTTCTTTGAGAAGTGGGGATTACGTCCAAATAACGATACAATTCAAAAAGTAGCTGCATTAGGATATCCGATTTTAACAGCAGAGATTTGGAAGGGTACAGATTCTAATCCAATTAAACCAGATATGCCTAATGTAAATAATATTTTAGAAGGAAACCAGTTTGCATGGTCACTAAAAGGAATTAGTGATTTCGAGTTTGCAAAAATCAATTTCAATAAATCAACAGAAGAAATGCAAATTGATTTAAAAGCAGGCGTACCACATCATTATTTTAATGAAACATATGCGAGTATTAAAGTACAAAATGCATCAGGTAAAGTAATGTACAATAAAGACATTTATGGGAACAAACAACAAAATGCTGAATCACAAAAAGTTTCAGTCAAAGTAGGAGATTATATTGAGCTGACACATTTAGAAGGTGTGCATAGAGCTACTCTCACAAATGTAGATAATAGTAAACAAGAGAGCTTTGGAAAAAAAGCCATGTACGAAGTTACAAAGGAAGGTCTGAAGAAAGTAAATCAAATTGTTAATCCGAAACCGGACACAGAAGCTCCAACACAGCCACAAGGATTATATGCAAGCAACCTTACTTCTAACAGTGTAGAGCTAAAATGGAATCCTTCTACAGATAATGTAGGTGTAAAAGAATATCAGGTATTACGCGATGGACAATTGATTCAAACGGTACAAGGAACGACGTTTACTGATCAAAACTTAACAGTTAATAAGGAATATAAATATGCAGTGAAGGCTGTAAATGCAGCTGGAAATACATCAATCCAAAGTGAAATTCTTCTTGTAAAAACCAAAGATCAAAATGTATCTTATGAAAAATGGGATCCAAAGA
Organism: Bacillus sp. B2-WWTP-C-10-Post-4; assembly: GCF_009183805.1. Taxonomy (NCBI): domain Bacteria; kingdom Bacillati; phylum Bacillota; class Bacilli; order Caryophanales; family Bacillaceae; genus Bacillus; species Bacillus sp. B2-WWTP-C-10-Post-4. Next base: position 13,452 of record NZ_WEII01000085.1, read on the forward strand.
AGGCATATACAAAGGGCGATAAAGTAGAACATCAAGGGACAGTGTATGAAGCTGTTCAAAATCATCAAGGAAATGGTGACCCGAATTGGATATTTGCACTATCGTTATGGAAAGCAATTACAATCAATTAATATGTAAGAATCAGATGTAAAGATAGAACAACATCCAGTATTTTAAAGAATTACTGGATGTTGTTTGAATTTTGATAGATTTCTCTACTACGTTAGTATTCAATAATAAAAATTAGAAAAGGATGTAGATTAGTGATTAGTCAGAAAACGAAGAAAAGATTTAATAAAGTTATTATAATGACCGCAGCATGTAGCATGTTTTCTATGTTTGGAACGTCTATTTTGCACACTAAAGCTGCAACACATTCAGCTGCTCCAGCAGTTTATGTGAGTCCCAAAAATATACCTGCCTCAGATATTATTAGTATAGACTGGTCACCAGTTCAGACACCACCTTATACGTACTGGGCTGTACACAACTGGAATGCAGGTGGTGAAGCTGGAGGATATGCTGGTTTTCAACAACAAAGTGGGTTCGATGAAAATGGAAAACGTACTTTACATTTTGCCTTATGGGATCCAATTTCCTCTAAAGAAGCAATAAAGGCCGAATACTTATCTCCGAATTCGCAAGCTGGACCCTTTGGAGGAGAAGGAACAGGAATGAAGGTTCAAACAACTTATGGTTGGAAAGACTACAATTGGTACACAATGACAATGCGTTCATGGCAAGAAAATGGTCATACTAAATTTGGACAATGGATGAAAGATGTAACAAAGAATAAATGGCATCAAATTGCAATTATGGACTTTCCGGTTGCTAATGTTGCATTTAATCATGGGTTAGGAATGTTTCAAGAAGACTGGGCTGATAGTGGACAGAATGTTCGAGAAGCGCGCCTGAAAAATGGTTATAGCCGAAAATTAGTTGATAAACAATGGAGTTCTTGGAATAATCAAAGTATTTCTGGAACGCATGATAATACTTATCAATATGATGGAGGAGCTACTTCAGAATATGTATGGGTCAAAGCAGGAGGTAATACGCAGTCTACTATTGGGGCAGGAAAAATATTCACGCTAAATCAACCTACTCAACCTGAAATAGGAAAACTAGATTATGATATCCAATTTATATATTATGAAAATGAAAAATTAAATGTATCTTGGAAACTAAAAGAAAATAGTACACCGCAATTTAAGGGGAAAATTGAAATTTATAACAATGAAAATATGACGGGCCAACCTATTAGCGTAATTGATGATATTAAATCTTATCAAAATGGAATCAGTCAATCTATATCATTACCAACAAGTGCTTATGCAAAAATTGTATTAACGGATATATTTGATCAAACTGTTGAGAAAAAGGTACAAATCAAAAATGAATCTCCAAACATTTTTGAAGGTAATGAATTTGCATGGTCGTTGAAAGGGATTGGAGATTTTGAATTTGCGAAAGTAAATTTAAATAAATCAACAGAAGAAATGCAAATAGATCTAAAAGCAGGTGTACCACATAACTACTTTGATAGTACATATGCAAGTATTAAAGTGCAAAACACATCAGGTAAAGTGGTCTATAACAAAGAGATTTATGGAAACAAACAGCAAAATGCTGAATCGCAAAAAGTTCCAGTCAAAGTAGGCGATTATATAGAGTTAAGACATCTAGAAGGTGTACATAGAGCTACTCTTACAAATGTAGATAATAGTAAGCAAGAGAGCTTTGGAAAAAAAGCTATATACGAAGTTACAAAGGAAGGCCTGAAGAAAGTAGAAAAAATGCCAGAAGCAACAATTTTAGAAGGAAACAAGTTTGCGTGGTCATTAAAAGGATATAGTGATAGAGAAATTGCAAAAGTAGATTATGATAAAACAGTAGAAGAGATGAAGGTAAAACTAGAATTAGGTGTACCACATTCCTATTTTGCTAGTACATATGCGAGTATTAAGGTTCAAAATTCTTCTGGCAACGTTCTGTACAATAAGGAAATCGTGGGAAATAAACAACAAAATGCTGAAAGCCAAACTGTGCCCGTCAAGGTAGGGGATTACATTGAATTTACCCATATAGAAGGAGAAGCAACAAAGGAAAAAACGCGAGCAACTTTAACTAACCTTGAAAATAACAAAAATGAAACCATTGGAAAGACAGCGAGGTATCAAGTGACAAAAGAAGGCTTAAAGAAAGTAGAGAAAATGCCAGAAACAACGGTTTTAGATGGAAATCAATTCGCTTGGTCATTAAAGGGATATAATGATCGAGAAATCGCGAAAATAGAATATAACAAAGCAACAGAAAAAATGCAGATTAAATTAGAAGCGGGTATCCCCCATTCTTATTTTACTAATACGTATGCAAGCATTAAAGTCCAGAATTCATCCGGTAATATTTTGTACAATAAAGAAATTATAGGAAGTAGACAACAATCTGCTGAGAGCCAAACTGTTTCAGTCAAAGTAGGAGATTGTATTGAGTTTACTCATATAGAGGGAGAAGCACAAAAGGAAAAGACACGCGCCACACTTACTAATCTTGAGAATAGTAAACAGGAGTATATGGGAAAGAAAAGAATATATCAGGTTACCTCTATGGGATTATTAATAAAGCCATAGATTTCAATACAAAAGTTAAATTATAGATTTATATATTATATAAAAATCTTAACCATTATAC
>NZ_WEII01000086.1:0-15944 GCF_009183805.1 Bacillus sp. B2-WWTP-C-10-Post-4
GTATTATACTAAGTTCGCAAACTAAAACGTAATTATTCCGTTTTGTATTAAAATGATATTTTTCTTCTATAATTGGGGAAAATATATCCGTAAAAAAAGAAAAGAGGAGAACTTCATGCCTAAAAGATTGACTATATTTTCATTCTTACTTATTTTCACCTTAATTTTCGCTGGCTGCTCAAATAAAAAAGAAAGTAATGCCAAGAAAGATGGAAAGCTAACAGTTTATACAACGATTTTCCCACTTGCTGATTTCGCAAAGAAAATCGGTGGCGACTATGTAAATGTTGAAGCGATTTACCCACCGGGTGCAGATTCACATACATTTGAACCAAGTCAAAAACAAACAGTACAAGTTGCAAAAGCCGATTTATTTGTTTATAACGGCGCTGAATTAGAACCATTTGCTGAAAAAATGGAAAAAACATTACAAAAAGAAAATGTTAAAATTGTAAATGCATCTAAAGGTATTGAGCTTCGTGCTTCTACTGAAGAAGAGCATCATGATCATGGAGATGGCCATAAAGAAGATGAACATCATCACGATAAAGACCCGCATGTTTGGTTAGATCCTACTCTAGCAATGAAACAGGCAGAAAAAATTAAAAATGCACTTGTAGAATTACAACCTGAACATAAACAAGAATTCGAAAAAAACTTTGCAGCACTTCAAACTAAATTTACTGATTTAGACGATGGATTTAAGGCAGCTGTAGCGAACGCAAAAACGAAAGAAATTTTAGTTTCTCATGCTGCCTATGGTTACTGGGAACAACGATACGGCCTAAAACAAATTCCTATCGCTGGAATTTCAGCTTCTGATGAACCATCTCAAAAGCAGCTTGCTGACATTACAAAAACAGTAAAAGAACATAATCTAAAATATATTTTATTCGAAACATTCTCTACTCCAAAAGTAGCATCGGTAATTCAAAAAGAAACTGGTACAAAAGTTTTACGCTTAAATCACTTAGCTACTATTTCTGAAGATGATGCAAAAAATAATAAAGATTACTTCACTTTAATGGAAGAAAACGTAAATACATTGAAAGAAGCAACAAACTAATCCATTATACTTTCTAGGCAGCTGAATTTGTTATTCAGCTGCCTTTTTATGTATTTATCCTTGACTTGACTAAAATAACAAGTAAAATTATCCATATTAGCTTTAAAGCTATATTAATTTAGAAGGTGAGTTGGAATTATGAATCTTCACATTTGTGAAGTAACAGCAAAAAATTGGCGTTCAGTAGTTGCTTTAGACGTCGCAAAAGATCAGCAACAATTTATTGAAAGTAACGCGTTTTCTTTAGCAGAATCATTATATGAAGGAAACGGAACGTCAGTAGGTTTATATGATGGAGAAACACTTGTAGGATACGCAATGTATGGATGGTATTCAGTAAAACATAAAAGTGTCTGGCTCGATCGCTTTATGATTGACCAACAATATCAAGGAAAAGGATACGCAAAACGTTTCCTTCGCTTACTCATTCAATTCTTACAAGAAAAATTTGAATGCAAAATAATTTACTTAAGTTTACATCCAGACAACAAACTTGCAATGGGACTGTATGAATCATTTGGTTTCCGCTTAAATGGGGATATTGATGATGAAGGTCCAGTTGTAGGTGTTGTAATGGAGTTACTAATAGACGAAAATACAAGCCTGTGAAAACAGGCTTTTTATTATACATTTATCAATTTTTAGTTTCTTTCCCTTATTTAATTCTGTTTTGCAATCTAATAGAATGTTCATAAAAAATAAGCCTGCAATTTACGCAGACTTATTTCACACACTCCTCGAAATGTTCTTGGAACCACTCTTTATTAATATCTCTTCCGATAAAAACTACTTCACTTACTCGCTCTTCGCCCTCTTGCCACTCTCTATCATACGAAGCAGCAAATAACGTATGTACGCCTTGGAAAACGATACGTTTATCTACTCCGTCTATCGATAAAATTCCTTTGTAACGATATAAATATTCCCCTAGCTCTTGAACGACAGCTGACATCCACTCATTAAGCTTTTGTAAATCCAGCGGACGTTCTTCACGTAATACAAATGATTTCACACCTTCTAAGTGGTTATGTTCTTTATGAGGGTAAATTTGCAACGTATCTTTCGTTTTAAACGTTTGGATTTGTAATAAAGATGGTATATCTACCTCACAGTTAGTCGCCTCAATTAACTTTGCAGTCGGGTTAATCCCTTGAATTTCATGCAAGAGATTTTCTTTCTCATTCTCTTCAATTAAATCTAATTTATTTACTAAAACGACATCAGCAAACGCAATTTGCTCTTTTGCTTCTAATCCTTTTTCAAAATGTTTATGTATATGATAACTATCTACCACCGTTACAACACCGTTAATTTGGTAAGCAGATTGGATGACTGGATCTAAAAAGAATGTTTGAATAATCGGCCCTGGATTTGCAAGGCCAGTCGTTTCAATTACTAAACCATCAAAATCCATTTTCCCTTCTGCTTTTACGTCCAGTAATTGTTTTAAAGCGACGAGTAAATCTTCACGTACAGTACAACATAAACATCCATTTGTCATTTCCATAATTTCTTCTTCCACATTCATAATCAACTGATTATCAATGCCAATTTGCCCTATTTCATTTACAATCACTGCTAATTTCTTACCGTGATTTTCTGATAAAATACGATTTAATAAAGTCGTTTTCCCTGATCCAAGAAAACCAGTTAATATTGTTACTGGAATCATTTCGTACCTCTCCTTATACCTATATGTTTCTACATTATAGCATATGAACACTCCCCCACTTAACAAAGCTTGAAGTGGGGGTTTCTAACGTTTCGACCTAACGGACGATTAACGTCAGGGGAGTTAACACATTAGCGAGCTGTTTCACGCCTAACCCCTCTATCCCATTTGTCCATGCATTTGGGATTACTTTTCGTAAAATGTTAGCCGCAGCATTTACATCTGCATTAATTAAAGTTTTATTTGCTGAACGATATATACCGCGCTTTATTCGTTTTCCTGAAAAAGTTGTATTTTGGTCATTTTCTCCATACGTTGGAATGAAGTCGTTATCCAGAAAACTTGCTTTCGATGTATATGATTCTTCAGTTACAACAACTTGAATGCCTACAGCATTTGCTTTGTATGTAATCATTTGAATCAGTAAATTATGCGGGATATGACAAAACGATTGGTTATTTCTTTTTCCCATATTCGTTTCTTGTTTCCAACTTTTGTTTTGACCAATAACGATTTTACAAACTTCTTCTTCTTGAGCTAGTTTTACGATGTGGTGACTAACTTTATGGAAGACGTCTTTTATTTTCAAGTAACGTTTTTGATGAAGTTTTTCTATCCTTTTAGAAGTAAAAGGTCCTTCATTCGTTTGTTTTCCATTTCTAAGAATGCTTGTAAAATGACTCTTCATTTTGTTGTAATATTGATTTATGCTTTTGACATGTTTGCCCTTAACAAGGACAGGTTTCATACCTGTGTTTGTTACGATGGTTGCAAGGTTATCAATCCCTAAATCAATACTCATATAACGAGCATTCGCTTCAATCATTTGTTGTTCAGAAGGAACATCAATTACCAATTCCACTACATATTCATTGTATTTTGGAATCACACGAACTTGTTTCAGTTTACCTTCAGTGAAACCTAGTTTCCCAATATTTAATTGCAATTTCGTCTTTGGAAACTTTAAAAATCTACCGTTTTTAATGATGCAATCTTGGTTTGTATACAGAATCTCTTTTTCAGAAGAACGAATATACTTTGGAATCCTAGGCATTCCATCATATTTGTTTGGATTCTTTTTATAGTCTTTTAAACTAGCAAAAAAAGATTTCCAATTTTGGAACAAACCTTTCATGATGGACTGGCTACATTGCGTAGGCAAAGCTCGATAATCATTTTGAATCATAGCCTTAAATAGTGCATCTAGAAAGTTGTAATCTACATAAGGTTTTTCAAAATTAGGTTCTGAAAACAAATTACATGTAATCTCTTTCTGTTCTTCTTTAGGCTTCACTTTCTCTTTTTCCAATTTCTTCCGATAGACAAGACGTTGTGTGTCATTCATCTTCCCAATATTTTTATGAATATTATCCAGAACTTCTTTTTGCAAAGGCTGCAACTCTTTTTCTTGTGTTAATCCAGTGTACACCTGGCGTATATAAAAGTTTGTGGTGTTGTACATATTCTTAGCGTTATGACAACATTCTTGAAAATAAGAATACATACGATGCCCTTTTTTTATCCAGATTTGAAGAGTTTTATAGTTTGATGGATTTTCTTTTGCCATTTTATTCACCTCCTTGTTAAGGATATTATAGCAAAAAAGAACATACGTTTCCGTTTTTTTCTCAAAAATAAAATATTTCTTTCGATTCACCTCACCACCTTCATTTACGTTTAGAGATGGGAGTCCTCTCGAAAGGCATGATAGAAAAAATCGTTTTTATAGCAAAACATATTTATTGTCTGTACACCTAATTAACTATATAATAACATGTAGTAAAAAAGCCTTTTCAAAACATTATTATTCATCAAGGGGGTACTTATAATGGAGCGAGTTCAAATGGCTGAAACGCTAGAATTTTCTCGTATTATTCAAGGATTTTGGCGTTTAGCAGAATGGAATATGACGAAACAAGAATTACTTTCTTTCATTGAAGATTGTATGGATATGGGAATTACTACTTTTGATCACGCTGATATTTACGGCGCATATACGTGTGAAGGGTTATTTGGCGAAGCTTTACAATTAAAGCCTTCCTTACGAGAAAACATGCAAATTATTACAAAGTGTGGAATCGCTCCCCCATCACCGAAATTTCCAGAACGATATGTTGCTCACTACAATACTAGTACAGAGCATATTATGCAAAGTGTAGAAGCATCACTTAAAAATTTACATACAGATTATATTGACGTATTACTTATTCATCGTCCCGATCCTTTTATGGATCCAAATGAAGTGGCAAAAGCCTTTTCACAATTAAAACAAGAAGGAAAAGTTCGTCACTTCGGTGTATCTAACTTCTTACCTTCACAATTTAATATGTTAAATTCGTACTTAGATTTTCCACTTATTACGAACCAAATTGAAGTTTCTGCATTGCAGCTTGAGCATTTTGAAAAAGGAACAATTGACTTATGCCAAGAAAAACGAATCAATCCAATGATTTGGTCACCTCTTGCTGGTGGGGAGATTTTTACTGGTCAATCAGAACGTGCTGTACGCGTACGTGAAACTGTGCAAAAAGTTGCTACTGAGCTAGGTGTTTCTAGTATAGATACGGTTATGTATGCTTGGTTACTTGCTCATCCAGCTAATATGATGCCAATCGTTGGCTCTGGTAAATTAGATCGCGTAAAAACTGCCGCTCTTGCTACAAAAGTTAACTTAGACCGTCAACAATGGTTTACAATTTTCGAAAGCTCTAATGGACATCCTGTACCATAATGCATAAAAAGAAGAGCTGTTTTCTTACAGCTCTTCTTTTTCATATGTATTTCTAGTCATAGCAAATACACACATATCCCTTAATCCGTTTCCATCTACCGCAACACTCGCACTTTCTAACGTACCTTCTAACTTAAAACCTAATTTCTCAGGTATCGCTCTACTCTTCTTATTTAAAGAATCACAACGAATTTCTACACGGTTTGCTTTCAATTCAGAAAAAGCGTAATCCGTTATACCTTTCGCAGCCTCTACCATATAGCCTTTTCCGCTAAACCTTGTATCAATCCAATATCCAATTTCAAATTGAGGTATATCCCAATTAATACGATGTAATCCAGCTGATGCAATAAATTCACCTGTTTCTTTCGAAAATACTAGTAATCTTAAATCCTCACGTTGCAAAAATTGAATATGTGATTTTCTAATACTTTCTTCTACTTCTTGCTCTGTTTGCTCTTTTTGTGCAAACACCATCCAAGGTTTTAGTTCTTGTATTGAAGCCTGAATTGCATCATATACAACTTTACCATCTCCTGGTTTCGGCATTCGAATAAAAAGTCTATCAGTATAAAATTCAGAAGGAAAATCGAATAATAACGGATTCACTGTAAACACTCCCTATATTTCTTTTATATATAATAATATCCATCTGAAGTTATATAGTAAAGAATTTTCTGAATTGAAAACCTTTTACTCATTCACTTCCACCGCTACACGAATTCCAGATTCAATCGCACCTTGAATCCATCCGTGATATAGCGTTGTATGATCTCCAGCGAAGAATATTCTCCCCTCTGGTTTGACAATCGCTGGTTGCAGCTCAGATTCTTGACCTGCTTGAAAAAGTGCAAATCCTCCAAGCGCATACGGATCCAATGTCCAGCTTTTTGAAATTCCAGATATGAACTCATCATACACTTGACCACCTAATATTGTTGCTAAGTTGTGTAATGCGTAATAAATACGATCCCCTTTTGATAAACCATCCCATAACAACGCGTCATAAGACCATGTATAGCTACCTAACATCATAGCCGGTCCTTTCTCCCCAATTCCATAACTTGGATAATAGGCATAACGAATTGGCAAATCTGTTATAATTCTGCCACCTAATTGTCCTTGTTCTTCCCAAAATCGGCTTTTAAATTGAATTCCTATTTTCGTCGCAGGCATATAATGTAATTCACGAATTGCTTTCCATTTTTCATGAGATATAGAATCAAACGGATCTACTTCTACAAAACGCATTGTCGAAAACGGAATGGTAACAATAACTAAATCTCCTGTAATACTACTATATTCAAAAGTTTCCTCGTTCCGATAGAAAGCTGTCACACCATTATCGTGTTGATGTAACTTCATTAATTTTTGATTATATATAATATTCTCTTCTAATTGCGGTAAAAATGACTTTGGCAATCTATCATTCCCGCCCACAATTTCACAAAATCCGCTCTCCTCTTGCATAATGTATAGAAAGCGTAAAGTCTCTACAAACGACCGTTCCAAAAAACCTTCTAAATCTAATAAAACACCAATCATCTCAATTGTTACTGGTGAAAAGTAAGTATTATACTGATAAGGATGATACTTTAAAAATTGTCCAGTAGAGTATCTCCCAAAATCCTTTACAACAATATCCCAATTTTTTTCTGGGTTCTTTTTTATAAAATTTATAATGGGCTGTACCGCTAACAATAATAATTCCTCTGACGTTTTTCCAACTTCATTCATTTCCACAGGATATCTTAGAATACTTGGATCTTTTTCATATTGTTTTAACGTCGTTTTCCGTCCATTTACGTATATAATATCCGTCTCATTCCTATTAATAAAAGGTCTCACCTGTAGCCTAAATTTTCTTATATATGCCATCGTTAATGTATGTGAATAAGGAATCCTCATTGCTCCGACATCTAAATATAATCCGGTATCTTCCATTCTAACTGTTTCTATACGACCACCTACCCGGTTATTTGCTTCAAAAATTTTCACATCATGTCCTGCAGCCTTTAATAAAGAAGCTGAAACTAACCCAGCCATACCAGCTCCCACTACAATAATTTGTTTTGGACTTATCGGCTTCTTCAATCCTTTATCTATAACTTTTAACGCTTCATCCATTTCAGTATTATACATTATATCTTTCTGCACAATTCCACCCCTTACTTCATCAAATGGACGTTAGTGGTTTAGTGCATTTTATTCATAAATCCCCATAAACATAACACCATTGCAATTTGAATATTCACTAAAAGTACATAAGAGACAGATCTCACTTTTCTTTATACTTCGTATAATATAGCAACTACAAAGAAGGAGTGGTTAAAAATGAAACATACTTATGACTACGATGCTACAAAAAAACATTTAGAATTAAAGAAACAAAACTTATGTAAAAAACTTAGCAATATGACACTATCTGAAAAAGAACGTGAACAACTAAAGCGTGAAATTGACAACTATGAATATATTTTAAATCTAGTCGAAATGAATCATTATGAACGCGGATTTTCTCGTTAAAAGCGGAAATAAGATTATCCGCTTTTCATTTTGAGCATTTCACTACGCATTTTTCATAAGTAAATATATAATAGGATGTACATTAAGATTGAGAGGTATATTCTATGATCAAGTTAAGTGTATTAGACCAATCACCTATTTCAGATGGTAGCACAGCAGCCCAAGCTTTTTCACATACAGTTACGCTTGCACAAGAAGTTGAAAAACTCGGATTCACACGTTTTTGGGTATCCGAACATCATAATTCCGTAAGCTTAGCTGGTTCAAGTCCAGAAATACTTATTTCTCATATTGCCGCAAAAACGGACCGTATTAGAGTCGGTTCAGGTGGTGTTATGTTACCGCATTATAGCCCATATAAAGTTGCTGAGAATTTCCGTGTTCTAGAAGCATTGTATCCGAACCGCATCGATCTCGGTGTTGGTAGAGCGCCTGGTGGTATGCCAATAGCAACTCGCGCACTTCAAGAAGGGAAAATGGTCTCACTTGATCAATATCCAGAACAAATTGCAGACGTTGCAATGTACTTACATGATCAAGTACCCGAAAACCATCACTATGCAAACTTAAAAGCAACTCCAGTTATCCCAACATCTCCTGAAATGTGGATGCTCGGTTCTAGCGGAGAGAGCGCTAAAATTGCTGCAAACAACGGAGCTTCTTTCGCATTTGCACAATTTATTAACGGCTTCGGAGGCCCTGAAGTTATGAGGGCTTACCAAGAACAATATGAGCCTTCATTTTTAGGAGATAAGCCTAATTCAATCGTTGCCATCTTTGTTATATGCGGAGAAACAAATGAAGAAGCGGAAAAAATTGCTTCTAGTTTAGATTTATCAATCTTATTATTAGAGCAAGGAAAACGAACTACTGGTACACCTTCTATTGAAACTGCTCAAAATTATTCATACAGCGCTTATGATTTATTCCGTATAAAAGAAAATCGTCAACGTATGATTGTTGGTGATCCGTCTTCTGTAAAAGAAAAAATAATAAACTTAAGCAAAGCATACAATACTGACGAATTTATGATTGTCACGATTACTCATCAATTTGAACATAAATTAAAGTCTTATCGCTTACTAGCAAATGCTTTTAATTTATAATTCTAAAAAGAGATGCATCACATGTGATGCATCTCTTTTTCTTACTACTTATTGTTTTCATTTCCTATATATTCAATAGCTTCTTTTAATAGCTCTTCAAAGTTAATAGGATAATCATGATCTAAATCAGGCACAACTTTATACTTATGTTCTATATTCTTCTCTCTTAATAGTTGTACGAATTGCTGCGTGGATTCGAAGCAATCTTCATCTTGATCCCCGCATACTATATATCCTTTTATATGTTTATCCTTCAGCACTCTTAGCAACTCATCCCATTCTTCAATCTCCGGAAGCCATGGTGCCATAAAAACAAAACCATCTACATTTATATCTTGTTGTAAAATCGTATATAAAGCTACTCTCGCCCCTGCAGAAAAACCACCAATGATTACACTTTCTACTGTATGATTTTCTATAAACTTATTGTAATGCCCTTTTAATTCCTCTTTCCCTCTCTCTATATCATCCCAAACAAATCCATCTGAAAACTGAATTTGTGAAGACTGTGGTAAAGCTAACGTGTAATCTTGTGTCAAAACTGATTTCCAATATGGCTCTACTATTTGAATATTTTCTTGGTCACCGTGCAATGTAAGTAGTAGATTTCCTTCTTTCTTGGTGTATATATATTTCACATCTGGTCTTTCCGTTTTATGTGCTAATTCTTCTCTTTCTTTACATAACTGCACCATTGTATGAAATTCTTCAAATTTATGTAGTGATTTTAAATCTTCGTCGGAAATTAAATACTCATTTCCATACCAGAATCCCCTTTCTATAATAGCCTCCCTCATTAAATGTAATGCTTCTTTTTCAAGTCCCGATGCACTTGCGAGCGCATACTGAAAATTATATATTTGTGCCTCATTCCCTATTACACCTGTAGCGTTTTCCATTATATAATTGTACGCATCAAAACTTCCTTTATTTGCATAACAACGTAACGTTTCATTTAATAATTGAATGTAAGTCATACTATTTTTCATGTACCAATTCCCCCGAAACCTTTTATAATATTTGTTTGCGAATCTTTATACCACTTTGTGAAGATTTTATATAACTCGCCCTAGCAATATCTTATTCTCCGAATGATACTTAATAGTTATCCTTCTCTGTCCAATACATTTAATATAAATATTAATAAACTGAAAAGTCAATATTTTAACAAACAAAAAAAGACAACAATATATGTATTGTTGTTTTCATTACGTCTACCCACTCTTTTGTTTTTTTCTATCTGGTTTACTTGAAACTAAATAATGTTTTTCTGAAATATATAAGTCTCTTTTTAAGCTACGATTTAAGTAAGGTCCTAATTTCATTCCACATATGAGGCGATCTTCGCTACCTTCAACAATTGGGAACATTTCTTTTTCTGTTACGTATTGATCTACTGCTTTTTGTACGCCATCAATTTCTTTCACTAGGTTTAAATTTTCTGCTGTATGTTCAAATACCTCAAGCGTTTCCTTCGTTATGAGAAAAACATTTGTTGGAAATGCAGGTAAATATGGTTTTAACAAATCATAATTTACTGTATAATCATCATTTACTAATACTGTATAAACGATATTAGCATTCGTTTCTAAAAACTGAGCCATCGCTTGTTCTAATTCATCTTTCGTAATTTCCCGCTCTTCTTTTCCAGTTCTGAAAAAGCGAAACATCGCATCGCCTCCTTTTTACTATATTATAGCATAAAAGAAAACTGAAAAATCATAAAAAAACCCATTGAAATAATTTTTCAATGGGTTTCTATATATTTATCATTATTTTAAGAATGCACTTAGCATCCATACATGCTGTTCTAATGTTGTATGAATTGCTAACAGCATGTCAGCTGATGTTTCATCGCCAGCTTCACCCGCAATTTCCATACCTTCTTTTAATTCTTGAATAAGTGCAGAATAATCATTCACTAATGTTTGCACCATTTCTTCTGCAGATTCTTTGCTTGTCCCTTCGCTGACACTAGATGTTGCGAGATATTCTTTCATTGTCGCTAATGGTTTACCTTCTAAAGCTAAAATACGTTCTGCTAACTCATCAATATACGTTCCAGCCTCATTATAAAACTCTTCAAATTTCTCATGTAATGTAAAGAAGTGTGGCCCTGTCACATACCAGTGATAATTATGTAATTTAACATATAACACATTCCAGTTTGCTACCTGCTTGTTTAATACTTCAACAACATTTGTTTTCGTACTCATACAATCACTCCTCTTATCATTTTGTAATGTTTATCTTTTAATAACTTAATTACATTTTACCATACATTCCCTTTCCTTTCGAACAATTGGCTTATATGTAACAAAGTTTTAACACCTTTAATGCTTCCCTAATATCATTTAATTCATGTATTTTTTCAACCACTTCATACGTCTAATTGTCCAAGCTCATACATATGCATAATAGTACATCAAGCTCATCATAGTAGAAAGAGGGATAACATGGACAATCAACAATGGCAAGTAGCAAAGAAAGTAGCTGCTACTTATATCGGAACTGTCGTTGGAGCTGGATTTGCTACTGGACGAGAAATTGTTGAATTTTTCACAGTGAATGGATTATACGGGACAATTGGCATATGTGTAAGTGGATTTTTTTTTATTTGGCTTGGTACAAAGATGATGTTACTTTCATCACAAATCGGGGCATTTTCAGCGCAAGAATTTAACAAATATTTATTTGGGGATGTATTTGGGAATGTTGTAAACACATTATTATTACTCGTTTTATTCGGCGTAACGAGCGTTATGTTATCAGGGGCCGGTGCAGTATTTGAAGAGCAACTTCGCTTACCAAGACAACTCGGTATTCTCATTACAGTTATCGCTTGTCTCATTATAAGTAGCCGCGGGTTACAAGGTGTTTTTGAAGTAAATACACTTGTCGTACCTATTATGATGATTTTTATTATAGGACTTGCTATTACAACCTTTTTTCACGGTACACCTCCTATTAATAACACTATTCCTGCAGAGAGCTGGAATATGAAATGGATTACTAGCCCTATTACATATGTCGCCTTAAACCTTTCTCTCGCCCAAAGTGTTCTCGTCCCATTAGCCAGTGAAGTAAAGGATCGAAAAGCCATTTTTTGGGGTGGGATTTTAGGTGGTGCTGGACTTTCTTTAATTTTATTATGCAGCCATTTAGCAATCTTATCAGTCGATCAATTTTATCAATATAACATCCCAATGGCTGAAGTCATAAGAAGATTTAATGCAACTTTTCACTTCTTCTTCGTTCTCATTATTTTCGGTGAAGTTTTCACAACTTTAGTTGGTAATGTGTTCGGAATGACAAAACAGATGCAATCTATTACTGGGTGGAAAAATCACAATATTATTTTCTTCATTTTACTAATTAGTTATTGCTTTAGTTACATCGGTTACAGTGACTTACTTCACATTCTATATCCTATCATCGGATGGGTAAGTATTGTTATACTTCCAATCATTGCGTTTAAACAACTTCAAAAAACATAAAAAAGCATCCATGTTATTGGATGCTTTTTTATGTTCATTCACAATCATCACATACTTCCCAGTACGGTCCCATTTCTAATGCTAAATACGGCTTTAACTGCAACCGAATCATTCGACTAGGCATGCGTTCTAAAACAAATTGAATACCTTCTTCATCTTCGTCTAATTCAACTTTTGAAATCGTAATTTTTTGCATAGTCGTAATGGGAATTCCATCTTTATATAAAGTGATTTTCACCTCATCGTATTCATTAAAATACAATTCGACACTCATTTGATTTTTCAGTATTTCATCACCAATTTTAAATGTATCATTTTGTTCTTGGATTATATATTTCCATCCGCCTCTATCTTCTTTCGGAGCTGTTTGAAATAATGTCTCCAAATCCTCGTATAGCATAAGATAACCCCTCTCTTACTAAAAAACGATGAGTATTTTATATACCCTTTATCTCTATCACTATCCATAGCTATTGTACCATATATCACCGTTCTTACCGTATTCATTTGCTTCATACACACTTATAAAATAACTAATTCTATCTCCATTATTATGTATATTACCTCATTACTCCATACACTCTTACAAGTTCAAATAACGACAGACTTTAATCCATGCAAATATTGTCTACTCTCCGCTTTTATTAGCTCACAGCATTCACACTTTTACATATAGTAAGACTACCACAAATAAAAAAGGAGAGTGACTTATACCACTCCCCTTAAAAGAACTTCCCTATAGCTGCTAAAACTAATACGATTATTAAAATTGCAAATAATAATGAGACAATGAAACTAAAAATAGGTAACGCTTTCTTTTCATTCTTCTTAAATAGTAACTTTAAACTAAGAAAAATATTTACTGGTACAAGTATAAAATAAAAATATTTAACAATTTGCACCGAGCTATTCGAAAGTGTTTTTAATATAAACACTTCAATTAGAAAAACAATAAAAAATGAAATACTTAGCCAAAATGAGACGTAACTAAGCCAAGAATGTCTTTTTGTCCCCCAATACACTCCCATAATACTCTCCTTTTATTTGTATTCTATAGGTTAATAATTATACACAAAGCTAACAAACACCTCTATTTTTCGACAAATATTATGCAAAATACCATTTTAAACGTCATAAAGGAAGTTTACATCTCCATTTGATTTTACATAATAAAACAGACTACCCTCTAGTGTCATAATGCTACTAGGGGGAGTCTGTTCTCTATTAAACTTTAAATCTCTCAATTAATACTTGCAATTCTTCAGCCATTTGAGATAGCGTACCCGCCGCTGATCCAATTTCCTCCATCGAAGCTAGCTGTTCTTCAGCTGAAGCCGCAACATTTTGTGTGCTTGTCGCATTATTTTGTGCTGTCATTGCAATTTGTCCTACTGAAATAGATACTTCATTTGCCCCTTTTGACATTCCATTAGCCGTTTCAACCATCGTCTTAATTTGATTAGCTATTTCATTTGTAGATTGTAAAATTTCAGCAAAATTTTGCTTCGTTTCATTTGCAATAACAAGTCCAGATTGAACTTCTTCATTTACATGATTCATTGATTTGACTGTCTTACCCATATCGTCTTGTATTTCGCCTATTAATTTACTAATTTCACTGGAAGATATGCTAGACTTCTCTGCCAATTTACGTACTTCATCTGCAACAATTGCAAAACCTCTTCCATGTTCACCAGCTCTTGCCGCTTCAATTGCCGCATTTAAAGCTAGAAGATTTGTTTGATCTGCAATGTTTTGAATTACTTCCAATATATCACCAATTTGTTTTGATTTATTATTTAATAACTGTATAACAGCATCTGATTGTGAAACCGATTCTGCAATAGACTGCATCTGGTTTACTGTTCTTCCTACTAGTTTCCCACCATCTTCTGCTTTTTCACGAGTATGAGCAGAAGCGATATTAATAGATGATGAACTATTTGCTACATGCTGAATTCCTTCCGTTACATCAAACAGTAACATAGCACCATTTTCTACACTTGTTGTTTGCGTCGTTGCCCCACTTGATATTTCATCCATTGCTGTTGTAATTTGCTCAGTTGCTTCACTCGCTTGTCTTACACTTGCAGTTAGTTCTTCTGATGCTGCTGCAACATGTCCTGCCGAAGTGTTAATCCTTCCAATTAACGTCCGTAATGAATTTGTCATCTCGTTAAAACCTTTCGCAAGTTGACCAATTTCATCATTAGAATGAATTTCAATTGTTTGCGTTAAATCCCCTTCACTTATTTCTTTAGAAGTGATAACTAGTCTCTTTAAAGGCTTCGTAATTGAAAGTGTCACAAAATAAATAAGTACTCCACCTACTACTAACGAAATAAGCATAACAATTAACATATTATAAAATACAGGTTGAGCAGCTTCAATTACTTCAGTTGCGTACATCGTCCCACCAATTTTCCAACCTGTTTTTACGTTTGTAGCAAATACCATATTCTTTTCACTACCACCATAAGAATATGTAAAAGCACCATGATTATCTTCATAAATTTTCTTTGCCCAAGAATCAGCTGCTTTATCCCCTGATTTTTCTTGTGGATGAGCAATGATTTTTTGCTTTCCATCTAAAATGAAGGCATATCCTTTTTTACCAATATTGATTAACTTTGTTGTTTTTAATAAATTGTCTAAACTTAAATCTAGCGCAACAACCCCATTTTTATCTTCTGTTTGTTTTGCAATCGTTACGACAATATGTCCATTTCCTTTTGCCTTATATGGCTCGCTAACAACAATACCACCTTGTTTTGCCACTGCATCTTTATACCAAGGTCGTGTTGTTGGATCATAATCTGCTGCCATTTGTATATTTGGTTCCTGTACAAATTTCTTATCATTACCGGCAACATACACTTGTTCAACATCTATATTCAAATTGATATACTGAGATAATGTCTTTCTTAGCTCATCCTGATTATCCCCTTGATACATATTCCCTTGAATTACTCGTGCAAAGTTATTCACATCGTTAAATTTTGCTTCAATCATTTGATTGATTAAATTATCTAATATTTTTATATTATCGTTAGCACTACTCGTAATTTGTGATTCAAAATTCTTTTTAGCAGTTTGATAAGACATGCCCCCGATTATAGAAACGGCTGCAATTAAAATTACAAAGAATGAAATTAATAGCTTTTTTGCTACTTTCATATCACGAAACAAATTTAATAGTTTACCCATTATGAACCTCCTAATTTTCAAATTTAAAAGTTAAATTGAGTTAATTATAAATATTTCCCATTCCGTAATTATTATTTTCATAACCTATTATGGTGAATACTTTGTAAAGTTTAAACAATTAATTTCCCTTTGTCTATAT
>NZ_WEII01000087.1:0-15934 GCF_009183805.1 Bacillus sp. B2-WWTP-C-10-Post-4
ATCAAACTCTCCAATAAAGTTAGTTTGTCTAGCATCTAAAATAAAAATTGACGTTTCACGTTGTTTGTTTCGTTCAGTTTTCAAAGAACTACTTGGTCGCTCATTTGCGACTTCCTTATGTTAACATTTTCATCTTTCAATGTCAACTAAGTTTTTTATTTCGTTTGTCGCTTGCGACGCTATTGTCATCGGCGACTTGTTCTATATTACACCTCTAAGCTCTAATCGTCAATATGTTTTTATAAAAAATATAAAAAGGCTTATTTCTTTTAAAATAAGCCTTTTTTATCACATATCATTCTATTCATTTATTATTTTTCTATAGTTGGTAACGAAACGATAAATTGAATAGTACCTTCCCTATATTCCGCTCGAATACTACCACCTTGTAACTCAACAATACTTTTCGCAATCGCTAAACCGAGTCCCGAGCCTTCCGTTACTCTACTTCTAGATTGATCCTTCTTATAGAAACGTTCAAACAAATTCGCTAACTCTTCTCTCGTAAACTCTTCACTATGATTCGCAATTACAATTTGTATATCCCTACGCTGCCTTTGAAGAGAAACTTTTATCTCTCCATCATCTTTACTATACTTAATCGCATTCATTAGTAAATTATCAAATACACGAACCATCTTTTCCGAATCAATCGATGCATAAGCACGTTCCTCAGGAAACTTCTTAACAAACGTAAGTCCATGCTCTTCCGCTTGCGGTACTAACTCTTCTATTAATTGCTCAAGCAACTCATTTACACATACTTCTTGTTTTTCTAATACAACTTGTTCATTTGTTAACTTCGTATACTCAAATAAATCTTCTATTAAATTTTTTAACTGCTCCGACTTTGCAAAAGCAATTCTCGTATACTCATCGTGTTGTTCTTTATTTTCATATTTAGAATCTCGAAGTAATCGTAAGTAACCCATAATAGAAGTAAGTGGTGTACGCAAATCATGTGATACATTTGTGATAAGCTCATTCTTTTGCTTTTCTAATTTACGTTCCTTTTCTATATTATTCATAAGCTCTTCTGCCATATTATTAATATTCTCAGTTAAAGCTGCAATCTCATCTTCACCTTTTTTCTCAATGCGGTAGGCTAAGTTACCTCTTTCTATTTCCTTTACGCCTTGTGCCATCGCTTCAATCTGCTTCATCTTTCTCTTTGTTATATAGAAGAAAGAGAAAATGAATACAAGTACACCAATTAAAAACGGGAATGGTCCTTCTTGCGTGTCATATATTACCTCTCCCTCTGGAATTCCGCTAACAAACATGTACAAATTCTTTCCTTCAATAGTAATAGGTGAAAAAGATATAAACTCTTTTCTTGTACTTTCAAATACATTTCTACCATCTGTATAATTAATCGCGAATGATGCTGCATTACGAATCGTATTATGCAAATCGATTTGCTCTTCTTGCGCTTGCTTTGTTTTATATAAAACTTTACCACTTTCATCAGTAACCAATATCTTCAAAGCTCTAGACCCTTGCTCTAAATTTTGGTTCTCCATTTCGATCATATTTGATATAGCTTCTAATTTATTTTCATGAACCGAACTATTTGCCGCTCCTTGAGCTTGGTGATTAATTTGTTCCATACCAGCCCGATAATCAATAGTTGCTTGACGATTCGCATTCTCAAAAAACGGCGCTGCTGCCTTCGCTGACAAAACTCCTAATAACGCACAAGCAGCAAAAGTAGTAATCAATTGAATCCTTATACTCTTTCGTACGCTCTTTACTAATTTCTCAAATAATTCTCTTATTTTCCTTATATAAGTAAACGGATTAAATATCTTTTTCAATCTTATACCCCACTCCCCATACTGTTTTTATATATCTAGGTTTCCTTGGATTCTCCTCAATCTTTTCACGTACTTTTCGAATATGCACCATTACCGTATTATCAGACTGGAAAGATCTTTCGTTCCAAACCTTTTCATAAATTTGTTCCGCGCTAAAGACCATACCCGGATTACGAGCTAGTAATTCTAGAATTGAAAATTCCCTTGGGGTCAGTTTCACTTCTTCTCCCTCTACAACAACTTTATGGGTCGAGATGTTGATTTTCATCTCCCCAATTTCTAACTCGTCCTCATTTTGGACAGCGAAACCATTCATTTTCATATAACGGCGTAACTGAGATTTAATTCGTGCAATTAACTCTAATGGATTAAAGGGCTTCGTTACGTAATCATCTGCTCCTGTTGTTAATCCTAAAATCTTATCCATATCTTGCGTTTTGGCAGAAAGCATAATAATAGGCATTTCTTTCGCTTCCCTTACCTTCATACACATATGAATACCATCCACTTTCGGCATCATAATATCTAATACGACTAGATGTACTTCATTTTCTTCCAATAGACGTAATCCTTCTTCTCCGTCTCCTGCTTGTAATACTTTATATCCTTCATTCTTTAAATAGATTGTAATTAAATTCCGAATTTCTTTTTCATCATCTACGACAAGTATTGTTTCGTGTGCCACAATATCTCCCCCATCACTTTTTTAATCCCTAACTTCTATTATAGGAAAACTTCTGAAGAAAAACGCTCGGAAATCCTTAAGATTTTCTGAAGACGCAAAAAAGGTCTAGACTCCCCTTAAGTCTAGACCTTTAAAAAACCCCTTTTATTTACGAACATAAATGAAATATAGTACGAATAAAACTCCCATAACATACATAATCGGATGAACCTCTTTACGACGACCACTCACAACCATTGTAATTGGATAGAAGATAAATCCAATGGCAATCCCAGTTGCGATACTATACGTAAGTGGCATAGAGATAATTGTAAAGAATGCTGGTACTGCAATCTCGAATTTCTTCCAATCAATTTCCCCTAAGGAAGAAACCATCAAGATTCCTACAATAATTAAAGCCGGTGCCGTTACAGCTGGCGTTACAACACTTAATAATGGCGAGAAGAATAGTGCCAGTAAGAAGAATCCTGCTGTTACAACTGCTGTAAATCCAGAACGTCCTCCCGCTGCTACCCCTGCAGACGATTCAATGTAAGACGTTGTTGTTGATGTACCCAAGATCGCACCAATTACAGTTGCAATCGCATCTGCAAATAACGCTTTTCCTGCACGTGGTAATTTATTGTTCTTCATTAATCCTGCTTGATTCGCAACCGCTACAAGCGTACCTGCTGTATCAAAGAAATCGATAAAGAAGAACGTTATAATAACAATCCCCATTTGAACTGTGAAAATATCTCCGAAGTGCGTTAACGCCACACCGAACGTTGGTTCTAGACTCGGTATTGCTCCCACCACAGCTTTCGGAGTATCAATTAATCCTGTTGCAACTCCTAAGATCGCTGTAAGAATCATACCGTAGAATACTGCACCATTAACTTTCTTAATCATGAAGATGATCGTAGTAACAACCCCGAAGATTGCTAGTAACGTTGTGCCCTTTGTTAAGTCCCCCAACCCAACAAGAACCGCATCGTTTTTCACGATAATGCCGGCATTTTGGAATCCAAGGAAAGCAATGAATAATCCAATACCTGCTGCTACTGCAAACTTTAACTCCGATGGAATTGCATTAATGATTTTTTCACGAATACCTGAAGCAGTAAGAATAATAAAGATAATACCTGACATTAATGTTCCGGCAATGGCCGTTTGCCACGGAATACCCATCGTTAACACTGCTGTATAAGCAAAGAACGCGTTAATTCCCATACCTGGCGCTAAAGCAATTGGATACTTCGCGAAAATACCCATAATTAACGAACCGATCGCTGCCGCTAATGCCGTAGCAACGAATACTGCACCTGGATCCATCCCTGTACCTGCTGGTAACCCTTTAACATTTCCAAGCGACAGCGTAGCAGGATTGACAAATAGTACGTAAGCCATAGATAGAAATGTCGTTAACCCTGCTATGAACTCAGTCTTATAATTCGTACCGAGCTCATCAAACTGAAAATAGCGTTTCATCCTATGTTTCCCCCGTTATATGATTACTCGCCGTATTTCACCCTAGCCCTCTTTTATCCCGAGAAATAAAAAAGGCTCCCATTGCATATATACATGGAAGCGTTCTATAAACAAAGACAAGTTTCCCCTCATCTTTATACAAACGCCTCGTAGTCAAGCCATTTACGGTAGCTAGGTAGAAACTTTCGGGCCATATCCCCGATATTATACGACGGCTATAATATTCACTTTTCGTTTGAATTACATAATCATATTAACTCGACGAAGTAGTTTTGTCAATTTAAAAACGAACATTTTCATAAACTTTTATATTTTCGTTCGTATTAATACCAAAATAAAAAAGATCCATCTATGCATAAGCAATAGATGGACCTTTTTATAAATACTATTCCCACTCAATAGTTGCTGGTGGCTTACTCGTTACATCATACACGATACGGTTAACGTGTTTTACTTCGTTTACGATACGTACAGAGATTTTCTCTAATACGTCCCAAGGGATACGTGCCCAGTCAGCTGTCATACCGTCGATAGATGTTACTGCACGGATACCTACTGTGTAATCGTAAGTACGCTCGTCACCCATAACACCTACGCTACGCATACCAGGAAGTGCAGTGAAGTATTGCCAGATTTCACGGTCTAAGCCCGCTTTAATAATTTCTTCACGTAAAATCGCATCAGATTCACGAACGATTTCTAATTTCTCTTCTGTAATTTCACCTAATACACGAATACCAAGACCCGGTCCTGGGAATGGTTGACGCCATACGATTTCATCAGGAATTCCTAGTTCAGATCCTAATACACGTACTTCGTCTTTAAATAACGTGTTTAAAGGCTCAATTAATTTGAACTGCATGTCTTCTGGAAGTCCACCAACGTTGTGGTGAGATTTAATTGTTTGTGCAGTTGCTGTACCACTTTCAACGATGTCTGTGTAAAGTGTACCTTGTGCTAAAAAGTCCATACCTTGTAATTTAGACGCTTCATCATCAAATACGTAAATAAATTCGTTACCGATGATTTTACGTTTTTGTTCTGGATCTTCTACACCTTTTAACTTGTTCATGAAGCGTTCTTTTGCATCCACTTTAATAACGTTCATGTGGAAGCCTTCGCTAAATGTTTTCATAACGCCTTCTGCTTCGCCTTTACGCAGTAAGCCGTGGTCAACGAAAATACAAGTTAATTGATCGCCGATTGCTTTATGAATTAATACTGCTACAACAGAAGAGTCTACACCGCCACTAAGTGCGCATAGTACTTTTTTGTCTCCAACAGTTTCACGAATTTTTTCTAATTCTACTTCGATAAAGTTCTCCATGTTCCATCCTTCAGAACAACCACATACGCCGAATACGAAGTTTTTAATTAAATCGTTACCGTGCTCAGAGTGACGTACTTCTGGGTGGAATTGTACACCGTATAAGTTTTTCGCTTCATTGCTCATACCAGCAATTGGGCAAGACTCACTTGTTGCGTCTACTACGAATCCTTCAGGTAAACCAGTTACTAAGTCACCATGGCTCATCCATACAACTTGCTCTTCTGGAAGGTTCGCATATAATTTTGATTCGTTCTCTACTTTAAGAACAGCCTTTCCGTACTCACGGTGATTTGCACGCTCTACTTTACCACCGAAGTGTTGCGTCATAAGCTGCATACCGTAACAAATACCGAAGATTGGTAAACCTAGTTCAAAGATTTTTTCATCACAATGTAATGCACCTTCACCGTATACGCTATTTGGTCCACCAGAGAAAATGATCCCTTTTGGATTCATTGCTTTAATTTCTTCTGCAGTAATTGTATGTGGATGAAGTTCACTGTATACACCGAACTCACGAATTCGACGTGCTATTAACTGATTGTATTGACTTCCAAAATCTAAAACGATAATTGTATCGTGTTGTTTCTTCAAAATAATCACCCCAACGTTAGTTCTCGTATATAAATATTTTCACCAATTTGGCGAAAAGCATTACCAATATAATAAAAAAAGCCAGTCCTCCGCCTCTAGTCTCATAACAAAGAAAAGGCAGGGGTCTGGCTTTATAAAGAAAGATAGTCTCCGCTCTTTATAAATATAAGACACACTGCCTTCATAGTCAGGTTGTTTGCGGTAACCCGGTAGAGACTCTCAAACCATATCATTGAGGATATATGAAGGATCGTTTTATATTATCTTCCTAGATTCTAACAATGAAATATCAATATGGTCAAGAGAGAAAGCGACAAAATTCTACAGAAATTCATTTCCTTTTCTAAAAAACATAAAAAAACATCCATTTCTATATAGAAATGGATGTTTTTTAGGGCAAACGGAATTACATCATTCCGCCCATACCGCCCATGCCCATGCCGCCCATGTCAGGCATTGCTGGTGCATTTGGTTCTGGCTTGTCAGCTACTACAGCTTCAGTTGTTAAGAACATAGCTGCAACAGATGCTGCGTTTTGAAGTGCAGAACGAGTTACTTTAGCTGGATCTACGATACCAGACTCAAGCATGTTAACCCATTCGCCAGTAGCTGCGTTGAAACCAACGCCTACTTTTTCGCCTTTTAGACGCTCTACAACTACAGATCCTTCTAGACCAGCGTTGATTGCGATTTGACGAACTGGCTCTTCTAGTGCGCGAAGTACGATGTTGATACCTGTTGCTTCGTCGCCTTCAGCTACGATAGAAGCTACTTTTGTGTATACGTTCATAAGTGAAGTACCACCACCTGCAACGATACCTTCTTCTACTGCTGCACGAGTTGAGTTAAGTGCATCTTCAATGCGAAGTTTGCGTTCTTTCAACTCAGTTTCAGTTGCTGCACCTACTTTAATTACCGCTACGCCACCTGCAAGTTTTGCAAGACGCTCTTGTAATTTTTCACGATCGAATTCAGAAGTTGTTTCTTCTAATTGCGCACGGATTTGACCGATGCGAGCTTCGATTTGTTCTGTGCTTCCTACACCTTCAACTACAGTTGTGTTTTCTTTCGTTACAACAACTTTACCAGCGCGTCCTAAAGATTCAACTGTAGCAGATTTTAAGTCACGGCCTAATTCTTCAGTGATTACTTCGCCACCAGTTAAGATCGCGATATCTTCTAGCATTGCTTTACGACGGTCACCAAATCCAGGAGCTTTAACAGCTACTACATTGAATGTACCACGAAGTTTGTTCACTACTAATGTAGCTAACGCTTCGCCTTCTACATCTTCAGCAATGATAAGAAGTGGTTTACCTTGTTGTACCACTTGCTCTAATACTGGTAAGATTTCTTGAATGTTAGAAATCTTTTTATCAGTGATTAAGATGTATGGGTTATCAAGAACTGCTTCCATTTTGTCAGAATCAGTAATCATGTAAGGAGATGCATATCCACGATCAAATTGCATACCTTCTACTACGTCTAATTCTGTTGTGAAGCCTTTAGATTCTTCTAAAGTAATAACGCCGTCGTTACCAACGCGCTCCATTGCTTCAGCGATTAATTGACCTACTTCTTCGTCAGCAGCAGAAATAGCAGCTACTTGTGCGATAGAAGATTTACCTTCGATTGGTTTAGAAATCGTTTTTAATTCTTCAATTGCAGCAGTAACAGCTTTTTCGATACCTTTACGAAGACCCATTGGGTTCGCACCAGCTGTTACGTTTTTAAGACCTTCACGAATCATAGCTTGCGCTAATACAGTTGCAGTTGTTGTTCCGTCACCAGCTACGTCATTTGTTTTGCTAGCAACTTCTGCTACTAATTTCGCACCCATGTTTTCGAATGCATCTTCTAATTCGATTTCTTTTGCGATTGTTACACCATCATTTGTAATAAGTGGTGAACCAAATTTTTTCTCAAGTACAACGTTACGACCTTTTGGTCCAAGCGTTACTTTTACTGCATTTGCAAGAGTGTCGACACCGCGAAGCATCGAACGACGTGCTTCTTCACTAAATTTAATATCTTTTGCCATAATAATTGACCCCCTTGGATTTTTTAAGATTTATATAATTAACCGATAACTGCTAAAATGTCACTTTCACGTAAAATCAAGTAGTCTGTACCTTCATATTTCACTTCAGTACCTGCATATTTTGAGAAGATGATAAGATCACCTGCTGCTACCTCTAAAGCAACACGCTCACCATTCTCAAGCACTCGACCAGTACCTACTGCAACAACTTTACCCTCTTGTGGTTTTTCTTTTGCAGTATCTGGTAATACGATACCACTTGCTGTTTTTTCTTCTGCTTGAACAAGCTCAATTACAACGCGATCACCTAATGGCTTTAGCATGAACAATAACCTCCTCATTTTGTTATGTAAATTTCTTTTATTAGCACTCAAGTCATCCGAGTGCTAACACACTTATAATAATAAATAATCTCAATTTCTTTTGCAAGTAAAAAAATCATAATTTTTTCGCAAATCACTATATAAACTTTCTATATAGAATACTGCCTTTACTATATGAATCGTTGTTTCCACTGCTCGTATGTTACAATATGAAAGGACACCCTAAGTTGTTTTCGCTACACACACAACTTTCTCCTGTCTTCTATTATAATTTCAAATAAGGATTTACGAAAAAAACATAATTCAAGTGAGGTTTATATCGTAGGTAGCATATTTACATGTTATCCTAACTTATCTCATACACTATAGTTAGAAAGGATGGTTAAACCATTTGAAGAAACAATACTGGTGGATTATCGTTACATACATTTTAATGCAGTTATCCGGCGTTGTTGGATTACCACTTCTCCTAAAAACAGGACTCTACGATAATAGAGGATTTACCATTGAGGAAAAAGGACAAATCATAACGGGACACTGGGCAATTATTAGCTTCTTTGTTGCATTATGTATCGTACTTTGGTTACTTAGAACAGATATTCGTGACAGGCATTTAGATCCAATGCGCTCTTCTGTCCCAGCTACTATTGGATGGATTTTCATCGGGTTCTTCTTAGCAATCATCTCACAATCCATTGCAGGTATGATTGAAATGTATGTATTTGGGGTTCCACGTGGATCTGAGAATACAGACAGACTGATGGACATCGCAAGAACGATACCTTGGTTCCTTATTGTTGTATCTATAATTGGACCTATCTTAGAAGAAATCGTATTTAGAAAAATTCTATTCGGCACGCTTTATAAGAAGTTTAACTTCTTTATCGCAGCTATCATTAGTTCGCTTGTATTTGCAGCAATTCATTTTGATTTTACTCATTTATTGGTATACACTGCTATGGGGCTCGTATTCGCCTTCTTATATGTGAAGACGAAACGGATTATCGTTCCGATTGCAGCTCATGTTGCGATGAATACATTGGTCGCTATTGGGCAAATTTTTATGAGCAATGAACAAATTCAAGAAATGATTAAAGAAGCTGAAAAAATGCAAGGCTTTATCGGAGGATTTTTTGTATGAGAAACTCACCATTGTTCATGGCTGCACTATACTTCCTTCTTGGATGTATCTTTACACGCTTCGCCATTACGAACGTGACAGATACAATCTGGAATATGTGGACAATACTATTTGCAGTTATGGCAACAATTGATTTTAATTTGGCACTTCGCCTTATATTAATTAAATTCACAAAGAAGAAACAATAATAAAACGCAGAGGTCGCTTCCTCTGCGTTTTATTGTGGATAGTTTTTCAAAAAGTAAACTAATGTTTGTAACTCTACAGCTAAGTCAATATGATGAATTCTAATATTCTCTGATACGTTTAATCGCGCTGGTGTGAAATTCAAAATACCATGCACGCTCGTTTCAGCTAATCTATCTGCTACAGCTTGTGCTACTGTAGCCGGTACTGTTAATATTGCCACTTGTATATCATTTGATAATCTCTCTTCTAATTCATCTAAATGATATACAGGAATGCCCCCGATTTCTGTTCCAACTTTCTCTTCACTAACATCAAATGCCATTTCAATTTTTGTATTATTGTTTTTCGTGAAATTATAATGTAAGAAAGCGGTCCCTAAATTACCTACTCCAATAAGTGCTACACGTGTTATATCATCTTGATCAAGTGTTTCGCGGAAAAATGATAATAAATAATTTACGTTATATCCATATCCCTTTTTCCCTAACGCTCCAAAATACGAAAAATCTCTTCGTATTGTTGCGGAATCTACTTTTACTGCCTCACTCAATTCGGCCGATGAAACACGCTGCTTACCAGAAAGAGATAAGTTTTGGATAAATCGATAGTATAGAGGCAATCTTTTAGCAGTGGCTTGTGGAATCTTTTGCTGATCCATATGACCTCTCCTCTCTTCCTATCTTTATTCATATACTTTAATCAAATACAGAAGTTTAGCACTCATTAAATTCCTTGTATAATAAAGAGAAGAAGTATTCTCTCTTTATTTTAAACTATACACTATTTTTAGTATGATTGAGAAATATAAACATGGCAAAGTTAAGAAATTATTTGAGGTGAAAACATTGATTTTATTACAAGTAAACGCGCTTTCGAAATTATACGGTGCAGAAACGATTCTTGCAAACATAAAATTGGAAGTACAAACAAAAGATCGTATCGCATTAGTTGGAAGGAATGGAGCAGGCAAATCTACATTATTAAAAATTATCGCTGGTGAATTATCTCATGATGGTGGCGAAATTATAAAACCGAAAGATGTCTCAATCGGATATTTAGCTCAAAATACTGGACTAGAAACGTCTTTAACAATTTGGGATGAAATGCTAACCGTCTTTACTCACTTACAGCAAATGGAGACAAAACTTCGAAGGCTTGAGCAAGAAATGGGAAAAGAAGAAAACTTTTCAAACGAAGCTACATATGAAAGATTGTTAGCTGATTATGACCAATTGCAACTCAATTATAAAGATCAAGGTGGATATCAATATGAAGCGGATATTCGCTCCATTTTAAGCGGCCTTGGCTTCCCAGTTGAAACGCACCAGACGACGATCTCTACTTTAAGCGGCGGGCAAAAAACAAGATTAGCTCTCGGGAAATTATTATTAACAAAACCAGACTTACTTATTTTGGACGAGCCTACAAACCATTTAGACATCGAAACATTAACGTGGCTTGAGCAATATTTACAAGGTTATCCTGGCGCAATATTAATCGTTTCACATGACCGTTATTTCTTAGACAAACTCGTTACACAAGTATATGAAATTTCGAATAAAGAAAGCAGACGATTTGTTGGTAACTACAGTAAATATTTAGACTTAAAATCAGCATTATATGAGCAAGAAATGAAACGTTACGAAAAACAACAAGATGAAATCGCAAAACTTGAGGACTTCGTTCAAAAGAATATAGCTCGCGCTTCTACAACGAAACGTGCTCAAAGTCGTCGTAAACAACTAGACAGAATGGAATTATTAACGAGACCATTAGGGGATTCTAAGTCAGCATCATTCCACTTCGATATTGAAAAGCAAAGTGGAAATGATGTTTTACAAGTAAATGATGCAACCATCGGCTATGATGAGAACCCTATAATTGAACATGTAACTATGCGCTTAACTCGCGGAGATAGTGTTGCTTTAGTTGGTCCAAACGGAATTGGGAAATCCACATTGTTAAAGTCTATTGTGAATAAGTTACCACTATTAAATGGTGATGTTTCTTTCGGATCAAATGTATCTGTTGGTTATTATGATCAAGAACAAGCAAACTTAACATCTTCTAAACGGGTTTTAAATGAATTATGGGATGAATATCCACTGCAACCTGAAAAAGAAATCCGTACTATACTCGGGAATTTTTTATTCACAGGAGATGATGTACTGAAACCAGTATCTTCTCTTAGTGGTGGACAAAAAGCTCGATTAGCTCTTGCAAAACTTATGATGCAAAAGTCGAATTTGTTAATTCTAGATGAGCCTACGAACCACCTTGATTTAAATAGTAAAGAGATTTTGGAGAATGCTTTAATTGATTACCCAGGGACTCTTCTATTCGTCTCACATGACCGCTACTTTATTAACCGTGTAACAACGACTGTGGTTGAGTTATCAACAGAAGGTGCACAGGAATATTTAGGGGATTACGATTACTACGTTGAAAAGAAAAATGAAATGATTGAACGTGCAGAACTTGAACAGCAAGAAAGTGACATTCCTGTTCAAAAAGTGGTTGCACAAGAGAAATTAAATTATTTAGAAGAAAAAGAGCGTAAAAAACTAGAGCGTCAACGCACTAGAAAAATTGAAGAGCTAGAACAAAGTATATTAGAATTAGAAGAAGAAATTGCTACGCTAGAAGATCAACTTTGCTTACCAGAAATATATGCAGATTATGAAAAAGCTAGTGAAATTACAACTAAAAAGCAAACGCTACAAGAACAACTTGAAACTTGTATGGCAGAATGGGAAGAGCTGCATGTATAAGCATATTTAAATAAGGAAGATGTCTCATAAGTCAGGATTTTTGACTATGCGACATCTTTTTTTCTTTTAATACAGAAACAATTTTTGAGTATATCAATCGTAACTTAGAATATACCAACGATTTTTCAAATATATCTATTGTAACCCTATATATATTAACAATTCGACACAAAATATCGATTTAACGACAAAAATTGACAATATTAGCATCTTCTATAATAGGGGGATGTTTCAAAATGTTTTTCGGAGATATCTTCTTACTTTTTATTTCCCGAAAAAGAACAAATTTAAAGGTCTGACATCATCCTATTTATCCACAAGTTTATACACATATCCACCTTTATAAAATAAACCTTAAAATAACTTTTCCACATTATCCACAATCAACAAAAAAGTTATCAACATTTTATATACACAATAAAACCCACATTATCAACAGATAATATGGGTTTTATCCACAACCTGTGGTTAATTATGTGCATAACTATGCTTCAATATCTAATCCTGGATTTGCATTTAAGGCTAATGTTGCACGCTTACCTTGTTCATAAGCAATTGTCCCTGCCGCTGCAATCATCGCTGCATTATCTGTGCATAAAGATAGCGGAGGAATAATTAATTCAATGTTTTCTTTTTGTGCAAATTCCTCTTCTAATCGCGCACGAAGTCCTTTATTAGCAGCTACTCCACCAGCAAGAAGTAATTGCTTTACATTATAAGCTTCTGCTGCACGAGCTGCTTTCGTTACAAGTACATCTATTACACTTTCTTGGAAACTTGCCGCTAAATCTTCTGGCGCAATTTCTATACCGCGCTGTTTTGCGTTATGCACAGTGTTGATAACTGCTGATTTCAATCCACTAAAGCTAAAATCATATGAATCCGGTTCTAGCCATGCACGAGGCAAATCAATTGTCGGTTCTCCTTCATGTGCAAGGCGATCAATATGAGGACCACCTGGATATGGCATAGATAACGTACGAGCTACTTTATCATATGCTTCTCCAGCTGCATCGTCTCGTGTTTCACCAATTACTTCGAATGAACCATGTTCTTTCATATAAACAAGTTCTGTATGCCCACCAGATACAACAAGTGATAATAACGGGAATTGAACTTCTTTTACTAAACGGTTCGCATAAATATGACCAGCAATATGATGAACACCGACTAACGGAATATCATGTGCAAACGCTACTGCCTTCGCTGCATTTACTCCAATTAGAAGTGCTCCTACTAAACCAGGACCTTCTGTTACAGCAATTGCATCAATATCATCAAATGTGATGTTTGCTTCCTTTAAAGCTTCTTCTAACACAACTGTAATTTCTTCTACATGATGACGGGATGCAATCTCTGGTACAACGCCGCCAAAACGTTTATGACTTTCAATTTGTGATGCAACGACATTCGCAATAATTTCCGTTCCATTTTTAACAACTGCTACTGCTGTTTCATCACAACTTGTTTCAATACCAAGTATAATCGTATTTTTTTCC
The DNA here is from genome assembly GCF_009183805.1 of Bacillus sp. B2-WWTP-C-10-Post-4. Classification (NCBI taxonomy): domain Bacteria; kingdom Bacillati; phylum Bacillota; class Bacilli; order Caryophanales; family Bacillaceae; genus Bacillus; species Bacillus sp. B2-WWTP-C-10-Post-4. Next base: position 13,861 of record NZ_WEII01000087.1, read on the forward strand.
ATTATATATTCACCCACATTACGAGACCATCTTCCTGATTGTCTGCATAGTATCGTTTACGAATCCCACCATTTTGAAATCCGTATTTTCTGTATAACTGCTTTGCTACTTCATTTGATACACGTACTTCAAGTGTCATTGTTTTTACCCCTAGTTCTTTCGCTTCAGAAATAACTGCTTTCAATAGGGCATCTCCTAACTTTTGACCTCGGTATTCTGGCAAAATAGCTATATTTGTTATATGTGATTCATCAATAATTATCCACAATCCACAATACCCGACTACACGACCATCTTTTTCTAACACAATATAATGTGCATGTTCATTCATCGTTAATTCACGGTGAAAGGCATCTGCAGTCCAAGGAGTTGAAAAAGACGCTTCTTCAATAGCTACAATTTGAGCAATATCATCAAGCTCCATCTTTCTAAATATCATATCCATCTTCTGCAAGCTCCTACTTGTTTTGACTTTCTAACCACTTTGTTTCAGCTTCAGCTAAACGAAGATAGCTTGGAACAAACGTATGCACATCTTGTTCTTCTTTTTGTAATCCTAAGAATGCTAGCTCACTTGGTCTTGGGTTATTTTTAGTAAATGGAGCGAATACAGCTTGATCACCTAAATGTTCTATAATTGTTTCTTTATGCAATTTAACATCGTTACCGATAAATAAAACAGGCTGTCCTTTATCTTTTAACATTTGCAACCAGTCCACAATAAGAATAATTCGGTCTTCTTCTATTGAAGTTAACTGCTCTCCTTCATATGTATATAACCCAGTATAAATTTGCCCACGTCTTCCATCAAATAAAGGACAAATTAACCCGTTAAAGTTAGCACCGTTTGCAGCTACTACCTCTAAACTTGATACACCTACAATTGGTATTTGAAGTGACCAAGCTAATGTTTTCGCCGCTGTCACGCCTATGCGAACACCTGTATAGGATCCAGGTCCAGCAGCTACAACGATTTTAGTTAATTCCTTCGGTTTTACGCCACACTCTTTTAACAGTTTCTCTACAGCTGGCATAAGACGTACAGAATGGTTTTTTGTTAAATTTGTAATGATTTCCCCAATTACGTTTCCTTCCTCAATAAGGGATACACCCATTACGTAATTTGAAGTATCAATTGCTAGTACTTTCATCTTGTAATAGCTCCTCACATAATCTAATATAGCGATCTCCAATTGGCTCGAGTATAATTTTTCTTGTGTCATCTCCAGCATGGAATAAACTAATTTGTAACTTTTCATTTGGTAAATATGCCTCTATTAAATGAGCCCATTCTACTACCGTAATTCCTTCACCGTAGAAATATTCATCAAAGCCTAAGTCCTCTTCACTTTCTGCTAAGCGATACACGTCCATATGATATAGCGGTAACCTACCTTTATATTCTTTAATGATATTAAAGGTAGGACTATTTACAACTCTTTTCACTCCAAGACCTTTTGCTAGTCCCTTTGTAAAAGTCGTCTTACCAGCTCCAAGATCTCCTTCTAAAATAATTACATCTTGTGCCTCTACGAGCTCACCTAGTTTTTCTGATAACCTTTGTGTTTCCTCAGAAGATTTTGTTGTTACTTCATATTTACTCACAGACTTCACCTACTTTACTCACAATGTTCTCTGCTCTTTATTATACAGGTTTTGAATATATAAAAAAGTCCTTAGGAGTTGTCCTAAGGATAGTTTGACTGTCTTTATTAGTTTTTTGTTAAAACAAATAAAAAAATACGAAACAACTTGTTTCGTTCTTTTCTTTATATGAAATGGCGGTCCCGACCGGGGTCGAACCGGCGATCTCCTGCGTGACAGGCAGGCATGTTAACCACTACACCACGGGACCATTTGGTTGCGGGGACAGGATTTGAACCTGCGACCTTCGGGTTATGAGCCCGACGAGCTACCGTGCTGCTCCACCCCGCGACAATATAAATAGCTTGGCGACGTCCTACTCTCACAGGGACAAGGTCCCAACTACCATCGGCGCTAGAGAGCTTAACTTCCGTGTTCGGTATGGGAACGGGTGTGACCTCTCTGCCATCATCACCAAACTATGAAGGCA
>NZ_WEII01000088.1:0-15785 GCF_009183805.1 Bacillus sp. B2-WWTP-C-10-Post-4
GCCCATAATAATTCCTCCTTTAAAGAGTAGGAGAAAAATAAGGAGTCACTCATGTATTTTAATGGATTCAAATTACTTTATGTTTTTATGGATTAAATGAGCATGGCCTTTTGAAAATAAAAAAAAGGCGCCATAAAGCGCCCCCCATTTGGGGAAATAAGAAGTAAGGTTTCTAAGATAACTGAAAAAATAGATCAGGTGCTTAGATTTTATCACGATTTTTTTCTGAATGAACATGCATTATTACATATCACTATAAATCCCTCTATTTTCCATTTGATAAAATGAATTACCAATATTAATAAGATTCAAATAAATATTTCTAAAAATTATAAATATTTACAAAATTAATAAAGATGATACATTTAAGTGGTGAATTATAAAACTATTAAAAAGAGGTGGTATTATGTTTAAAAAATTAATGATCGGAGTGTTAGCAACTGGTTTTATACTAACAGGAGGAATTGGCGTAGCATCAGCAGATGTTGCAGATAATCCAGTATGTAATAAAATTTATTATGTTGGTAATGATGGTGAAGATTTATATAGTACTCATCTTTGTCACAGAGATGGGATATATGCTAATTATTTTAATGATGGAAAATATAATTGGTATTATAAAGGTACAATTAACGGTATGGGTTGGTATCAAGGACGATTAGCAAAGTGATTTTTTTAAGCCTTAAATATTAAGGCTTTTTTCATTGCGTGGTATTATTTTGTCCACTAAAAAAGACACCCTAAGGTGCCTTTCTCCGACTTGAACCACTTTAATTTTAATGATATGCATTGGGCCCACATCCGAATATTATTTCACTATATTAAGTGATGTCGGCCATTGAGTAATATTAGCAGTATCACATGATGATGGGATGACATCTTGATTTAGTTTTTTGATTATACAAGAGAATGAATATTCAGAATAAACTTGATAAATATCCTAATATTACCCATATCGAGAGAGATATATGCTAATATTTAAATAATACTATGAAAGGGAGTGAAGATATTGAAACATTTAACAAAATTAGTATTGGTATTAGGTTTAATGTGTAGTGGATTTTTTATTACATCCAGTAAAACTGAAGCAGCAGGAGGAGGTTGGTATAAAGTAACAGCAGGAGGAACTGATTGTCAGGCCAGAGTTTCTACTGATCGCACTGAGTATGGAAAAACTCATAAAAAGGTGAACGCTAAAATTGAAACGCGTGGAACATGTAGTAGATTATATTATGATATGTATCTTCCGTATGCTGGTTCAAATTCTGCTTCTCATGATATGACCAGTGGATACTTTTCCTCTAGTACACCACTAAAACCACTAAATATAGATCACGCTTGGAAGGATGAAACGGAAAGTACATTCGTACATGTTCAACTTTACAAAAATGCAGCACATACTGAACGTGCCGGAGAATTGTTGTCGGGAGACATTATTATTTACCCTAGATAATTTATATTTTACTATATGTAATATTCGTTTAGCGTGATTTTTAAAGATATATAATTATACAATTTAAATTGATAAGAGGGAACTCTACAAAAATATTGAAGGGGATGTTTAATATGAGAAAAATGAAAAGAATTAAAGGTTTAGCTTTAGCTTGTGCAATCGGTTTAAGTTCATTTAGTTTTATTGGCGTAACAAGCGCTAGTGCGGCAGAAAACACCAATTTCACATCAAATAAAGCAGCTAAGGGTCTTGCAGTCTGTAACGCACAATATGAAAATACAAAAGTACGAACTGACGCAAGTACGAGTTCAAAAATAGCTTATAATGTTGCTAATGGAACTAGATTTACTGGTGAATGGGTAAAAGGACAAACTGTCAATGGAACTAATCAATGGTTAAAATTTTACGACTCAAACTGGAAAACCCATTTATATGTTTCAAAATCAGTATGTAACTAAGTACAAAATATAAAAATACTTGAGGGGGGAATTTTTATGTTCAAGAAATTAGTAGTTGGGGCATTAGCAACTGGTATTATGTTATCTGGTACAGGTGGAGTGATGGCTGCAACACCTAATACTGAAAGTCCAAAGCCAGAAAAGGTTACTATGGCAGTGCAACCGATTGAAAAGATTGGGATTTATAAACATGGGTATGCTTCTAGAGAAGATATACCGAACGTAGTAAAAGACTCTAGTACCGGTATCACGTGGTACTTGAAGAACGCATATATAGGTTCGGGTGGTAGATGGACAGCTTATTTTGAAGGCTGGCGTGTGTAAGATATAAAAATACTTAAGGGGGAATTTTTATGTTCAAGAAATTAGTAGTTGGAGCATTAGCGACTGGTATTATGTTATCTGGTGCAGGTGGAGCGATGGCTGTAACACCTAATACTGAAAGTCCGAAGCAAGAAAACGTTACTATGGCAGCGGAAAAGAAAACGCTGAGAGTACCAGGGTTTGCTACTAGAGAAGAGATACCGAACAAAGTCGTCACTGTAATTGGTATCACGTGGTATTTAAAAGGGGCAACGAAAGAAATGGATAAAACATGGACAGCTTATTATGAGGGTTGGAGTAATTAATTAAATCTATTTATTATAAAAAAGCCTCCTTATAACGAGGCTTTTTTATTTGTGTAAAATGGGGTAGCACCAACATTTTGCGGATTTCGTACGTTTAGATGAACCAACAAATGGGTTTGACCCACTAGTTTGTTTTAGAAACTCTATGGTTATTACGACTCAGGTAGACTTACCAGTACCAAAAGGTCCCTAAAACGGTCGTTTTTGTTACAAATGTTAACTTAGCACAAATAGGCACTTACAGCAAAATGAATAATTGGTTAAAAGAAGGAATACTTTTGTATTTTAAAGAATTTTATACTGTATTAAATATTTAATAAGTAAGGGGCTTACTGCCAGTTAATATAAGTTTTGCTACTAAAAAAGGAGGTAAATTAGAGTCGATAATGAAGAAACAAACTTTAACTCATCGTTGAAACCGAATGCACAAAGCAGAAATCTAGTTTCAAAAATTACACATTTCCCCAGTACCTATGTGATTTTTATTTTTGGTTTACTGATTTCCAGGATAGGTGATTCCCTTTATACGTTTGCTCTTCCTTGGATTGCCTATAAGTTAACTGGATCAGCAATAATTATGAGTTCACTTTTTGCTATCGGTGTGTTACCTATTGTTTTATTTGGTCCAATCGTAGGAGTAGTAGTGGATCGTTTTGATCGGCGGAAATTAATGTGGGTTGCTGATGTAGGATGTATTATTTTAGTATCCTTAATTCCTCTCCTGTATAACTTGAGCGTACTTCAACTCTGGCATCTATATGTTGTTTCTTTTATTTTAGCCGTACTATCGATGTTATTTGACGTAGCGACTATTACAGTAATTCCACAAATCGCAGGTCCATCGTTAACAAGAGCCAATTCCGCATACCAAATGGTTAACCAAATTGCTAGTTTAGCAGGACCCGCATTAGCCGGTATTATAATTGCTATAATAGGGGGGATTAATGCCCTCTGGATAAATGCTCTCTCTTTTATAGCTACTCTAGTTGCTGTATTACTATTGCCGAAATTAGAAAAGAAGAAACCTACAGATAGAGCAAAAACACTATTACAAACTATAAAGAATGATATGAGAGAAGGGCTTAAATGGTTAATAAATGATCGTCTTAACCTTGCTTTATCTCTTCAAGCAATGGTCGGAAATTTTGGTGCTAGCGCTGTATTAGGTGGGCTTATGTATTATTTACTTTCTACATTAAATCTATCCGCTGAAGAAAGTGGGATTAATTATACTTTAATTGGGGTAGGTGGTCTTTTAGGAAGTATCATTGTTATTCCACTTGAACAACGATTTCGAAGGGGAATCCTTATTCCAACCCTTCTTGCTGTGGGAGCAATTGGATTGACCTATGCAATATGGAGTGAATATTGGCTTGCACCGGGGATTTCATTTGGTCTGGCTATGATTTGTAATATAGCCTGGAATACTATTGTGGCATCCGTTCGACAGGAAACAGTACCCACCGATATGCAGGGAAGAGTTTTAGGATTTTCACGTGTGCTTACTCGTTTGGCTATGCCATTAGGAGCACTAGTAGGTGGATTAATTTCCGATTTTAATCCAGTTGCAATATTTATTTTGGCATCAACTGCAAAGTTCATTGAGGTTATTATCGCGCTTACTAGTCCTATTCGTAAACTATAAGCAATAGTGTTTCTTCATTAATAATTTTCTTACTAATTAAAAACTAATAACTTGTGATGAATCTCTGATTTTTCTTTTCAAGAATATGAATTTATATCATTCGATTGGAGATAACCTAAATAACTAGCTGAGCAAAAAGCCAATTTCCTTAGCGTACAGAAAATTGGCTTTTTGTTTATCGTGAGGTAGTTATTTTCAGCTGAAAAATCAACAATGGAAATAAAATCCAGTCTATGACCCGTTTTTACACGTATCTCGGCTGAACCCCCAGAAGGGTGGGAACACACCGTCTACTACTTTTTGCTTACGCAATCCACAAATACTTTCTCTTCATTTCTTCCTGGATATGACACATCTTTCCGTACAGTTCTTTTGCCAAAATGTTGCGGGCACCGTGAATGTCCCAGTGTTCTTCGTAGCCGCACACACAAACATAGTTATGTGTCCCGCACTTTCTTTCTTCTTTGGCAACAAGGGGTACCGCCACATCGCTATCAAGCTAATATTTTGAAGCACCACCAAAACAAAAATTTTACCTCTCGACAGTTATATTTGAGAATTAAGCTTATTTTTTCGTTTTGGGATGAATCTGTTTTCTTAAGTTGATAGGCATGTGGTGGGACCCCGTTTAATAGGATCAGAATGATATAGTGCCCCTATTTCTTGTAAACTCCTTTTCTCCATACCCACTCAATAGGACCATAACGGAAATATTTACTCCAAATCTTGCTGAATATAATTTGTACAAAAATAATTAAAAGCCCAAAGATACATAGTTTCCAGTAATATACGTTTGAGACATCTTTAAAGCACCACGAAAGAATGACAAGCGTAAGTATGCTTTGAGTGATGTAATTCGTTAAAGCATACTGGCCAACGTTCATAAAGGGGTGCAGGTATTCTATATATTTTTTATTCTCACAAACTCTCAGTAGAGTACAAATATAGAATATAGCTAGCATTTTCCCTCCAAATAGAATCCATAGTTGTACATCCTGAGAGTAATAGACATCTGTTTTTATAAAGTAGTAGAGAATAGGACAAGAGAGAAGGCATGAGATACATAACGAACTCCACTGTAAAAATCTAATTTTCTTTATTAATTCCAGTACCCTTTTAAAAATATTTTTCTTACCAGCCCATAACCCTATTAAAAATAAGCCTATATATTCAGGAATTCCTATTAGTAGTTGCTGGAATTCCTGAGTCATTAGAAAGAAAAGACGTGCTTTTACTTGATGAGAATAATGTATAAATAGATTTACAGTGTGATTGGTAGTGTTACCTGTAAACATATATTGATAGTAATTTGGTACTTCAGTAATAGAAGAACTTGCTCGTAAAAATACAATAATATGTAATACATAACTAACCGTTAGGAAACTACAACCAGCTATAAAAATAAGCTTAGTAGATCGCTTATAAAAGAACAATAGAATAAATCCAGCTATAGCATACGCATGTAGAATATCTCCATACCATAGAAAGGTGAAGTGGAGTAAACCGAAGACTAGTAAAATACATAGTCTCCGGGTAAATAGCTTATACATATGATATCCTTTTGCTTCTGTATTTGTCATAAAGATATAAAATCCTACTCCGAATAAGAATGCGAAAATAGTGTAGAACTTTGCTTGTATAAACAAATCTACTAAAAAACGAATCGTTTTATCTGTACCGGTGTAACCTGCCTGATTAAAGGGATCTAGTCCCGTCATAGTGGGTAGATTCGCAAATAGGATACATAGTATGGCGATACCTCTTATTATGTCTAAAGAATGAATACGGGCGTTTTGTTGCATGCTAATTCTCCTTTCTTACAAATAAAAACGAGCACTAAACTAGATAGCGCTCGAATTACGTCTTGCAAAGAATCCATCATATGTAGCAGCTGAAACGGCTCCTTCTAGACGTTCAACTTCTTCACCTTTGTTATAAGCTACAACAACTGGAGTACCTGGAATGTCGAACTCTTGAAAGGCACTTTGATTTTCTGGTGTAGAGATATCAATACGATAAATGGTTCTATCATGCTTTTTCGACATACGATTGATGTCTGGCGCAGCCTTTTTACAATAATGACAGGTTGGTTGATAGTAATACGCAATGAATTCTTCATGGGATTGTATTTTTTGCTTTATTTCTTCTTTGGAAATATCTTTTATATTTTCAGGTGCTCCTTTTACATCTGCAGCAGATACAATTGTTTTTTCTGGTATTATAGTTTCTGTATTGACTGATTCATTCTTAGTTAAAGTAAAGATCGCAATACAAGCAACGCATAAAGTTGTGATAACTGCTCCAATTTTGTAGACTTTTTTCATAGTAAATTCCTCCTTAAAGTAAAAAAAAGGACAAACCTCGCCCGAGTTAACTGGGCGTAAGGTTTGTCCTTCACGCTACGTACAATAGAGTATAAACAATGGAAACAAATTTTCTATCTCTATAATACCATAAAATTCATATAGAATGCTATAAGAATTTTAAAAGAAAAACAAAGGAACAACTTAATCGTAAAATTTCATGTACCAGATTACATATTAAAAATAATAAACAGCACAACAAGGGGATTCTCTGTGGTGTATCCAACTGATAGGGACATCCAATAAGCATAAAATCATTCAACAAACACATCTCAAAAAGTGTGTGTACTTATGAAGTGTGTCTTAAGTACATTTTGATACTTTTTGAAGTAGTTTAAGCTGCATAGAATATACTATATCTAAAGGTGTACCTTTTGTTGCGTACGTTTTCTTTAAAATGTTGGCCGTACGCCTAATAAAAAAGAATGCACAGTAAATGGAAGAAGGTCGTATTTCCTTTCAGCAAGGGTTTAAAGAATTTCTTATAATGATGCTCTGTTTTTGATTCATTATGTTTCTCGTGTATGGTGAAAGCCTGTTACAATAGTAAAGAATAACTTGGTTACAAATTGATAATGAAATGGGGAAATATGCTGGATGAAAGCAACCGGAGTAACTAGAAAAGTGGATGAATTAGGGCGTATAGTAATTCCAAAGGAACTTAGAAATACGCTTGGGATTAAAGAAAAATCACCATTAGAGATTTTTGTAGAAGGGGAAGACATCATTTTACAGAAGTATCAGCCTGGTGCTGTTTGTGTATTAACAGGAGAAGTGTCAAATCGTAACATAGCATTAGCAAATGGTAAGATCACATTAAGCCCAGAAGGTGCAGAACTATTAATAAAAGAAATAGAACAGTATCTTGTAAAATAAGTGCTCCTTTCAAGGGGCTTTTTTAGTAAAGATATTTAAAATTTTACGTACCGTGATATTTAATAAAAAACAAGATACATAATCAATAGTCTACATTGAATCTTATGTTGAACTCATCTGCTAAATGGAGTCCCTTCTCTTTTGTCCAGAATCCTGTAGACGTTTTTTTAAATTCCCACTCTTTAAAACGATTTGGATATAATTCATTCAACATATGATAAGGACGACTACCCAAAAATTATAGCGCATTTAACATAGCAAATGGACTTGATTTCCATAACTTTATACAAGGAGTTTGGAGTCGATGTTTTAACAACCATTTTTGTGAATATACATCATTAACTCTTCACGAGACAAGTAAACGGACCTTTATTTAATACTTAAATTATCATTCCAATTTTTACCACAAATTCTTTTTAATTGTATAGCAGGTGAGAATTTTCTGTACTTATTTCGTTTTAGCTTCCATACTTTATGTATGTAGTGCATTCTTATCAATTTTCCCCATTACTTTAACTCGTAGGGGCATTAACTTTAGAACTCTACTAATGGATAAGCAAGTTAATAATTATACTTGAAAATGGAGTGATACGATGAATAAGACGTATGATGTCATCATTACCGGTGCTAGATGTGCCGGCTCTACCCTTGCAATTTATCTTGCTAAGGCAGGTTTCCATGTGTTGTTAGTGGACCGAGCGAATTTTCCAAGGGACACATTATCAACCCATACCTTTTTCAATAATACTGTCGCTCTTCTTCGAGAAACCGGTGTCCTGGACAAGTTATTGGAAACAAAAGCACCGCCGGTACGGGATATTAAATTTCAATTTGAGGATACCGTGATAGAAGGTCTCATCCCTGAGGTTTACGGAGAGGAAAGTTGTTATTGTATTAGAAGAACTTATCTCGATCATATTCTACTTGAACAAGCCAAATCCCAAATGAATGTAACTGTTTTAGAAGGATTTCGTGTGACGGATGTCATCCGTGATGACGAAACAGTGATAGGCGTGAAAGGTTTAGACGGCGACAACGAGAAACAAGAATTTTTAGCTCGCCTGGTAGTCGGGGCAGACGGCCGATCCTCTATTATTCGCAAGCTGGTAAAAAGTGAACTCAAAATAAGTATTCCGGCAACAGTCGGCATCTATTTCGGGTATTTCTCTGGATTTCGCCACGATAATGTCCCTAAATTTGAAGTATACAAGATAAAAGATAACACAGCCATTCTCTTTCCGACGAATGATGATTTATATGTAATTGTCGGCATTTTCCCATTAGAAAATAAGGAATTGATAGAACGGTTGAAATTAAATCCGGAAAGCTGTCTACGCAATTTCTTTACAGATAACTTTCCGAATACAACAATTGGGGCGCGCTTGAAAAATGCAGAACTAGTAGAACCGGTCAAAGGCATTCTCGGATATGATAATTACTGGTATAAAGGAATGGGAAAAGGATGGGCGTTGGTTGGAGATGCAGTTTGTTTTAAAGATCCTGGCATGGCGCAGGGTATCCATGATGCTATATGTGGAGCACGTATATTATCCAATATTCTATCAAAATATAAGGGACAATCCGATCAATCAAATCAAATGTCTGAAGAATATCAAAAGGCAATAGAAGATGAGTTTATGGTTCGGTTTCACATGGGATGCCAAATTTCGAAGAATGAACGCATATCTGAACAACAGGATGCTGTCAACAAGCTAATCAGTTCCCATCCAGAGGCTATAGAGAAGTTTTTAGGGATTTACAATTATGCAAACGAGCCCGCTGCTTTAGAAAAAGAACTCGCACGAATTATGCAATCGATCTAGCAATGATTTTAGAGATTAAGTAATTTAAGTACAAAAATAATTCACTATGAACCTCCCCACTTACTCGCTTCCGCTTGAAGTGGGGATTTCTTAGCATCAACAAAGACAAGGTCCCATGAGAAGCGGATTTTCCATCTCCTCTCTGCACCTATGCAGGGACTCCTTTTCTTCATTTGACTAAGCAACTTCTGCACATGCAGAAGGGTGGGACCACACCGTCTACTACTTTTTGCTTACGCAATCCACAAATACTTTCTCTTCGTTTCTTCCGGGATATGACACATCTTTCCGTACAGTTCTTTTACCAAAATGTTGCGGGCACCGTGAATGTCCCAGTGTTCTTCGTAGCCGCACACACAAACGTAGTTACGTGTCCGCACTTTCTTCTTTGGCAACAAGGGCATGTTTGAGAAGTGTATGCTTCGTCTACGAGAAACAATAGAGGTACCTTTAGCAATCTAACCTATTTCGATGCTGGAGCCAGAGTGACTTCGGGTGATGCTACAAAAGCCCTCAATAACCACCGTTTGGTAAATATTGTATCTGCGACCCATTTTTACACGTATCTCGGCTGAACCCCTATAGGGGTAGCTTCAGGAAAATGCAGATGCTTTGTGGGACTGTTTAACTGGATTTATCATTTTAGCCAAGAAGACTCCTTCCTCAAGGAGCGTGAAGGGGCACAGCCCAGTGAGTAGGTGGGAGATGAATTGGCTTCGAACAAGGGATGGCAGGAAGCCATCTTAATTGTTCGACATACAGAAAGTGTTACTCCACTACCTATCGAATGTACGTTTGGTATATAATAGTCATATACCGAAATGGAGGTGAATCAAATAATGATGAATAAAGCCTATAAGTTTCGTATCTATCCAAATCAGGCACAAGCAATTTTAATCAATAAAACGATTGGGTGTTCTCGCTTTGTATTCAATCATTTCCTATCCTTATGGGATCAAGCATACAAAGAGACAGGAAAAGGCTTGACCTATGGTACATGCTCTGCCAAACTACCTGCCATGAAGAAAGAGCTTGTTTGGCTCAAAGAAGTGGATAGTATTGCGATTCAGTCGTCTATTCGCAACCTTGCGGATGCTTATACACGCTTTTTTAAAAAACAAAACAGCGCACCGCGCTTTAAATCTAAGAAGAACAACGTACAATCTTATACCACAAAACAAACAAACGAAAACATTGCCGTTGTAGGGAACAAAATAAAGTTGCCGAAACTAGGCCTTGTTCGATTTGCCAAAAGTCGCGAAGTAGAGGGGCGTATTGTAAATGCTACAGTTAGACGGAACCCTTCTGGTAGATATTTTGTGTCACTATTAGTTGAAATAGAAGTACAAGAACTTCCGAAAACACATTCTTATATTGGAATAGATGTAGGACTAAAAGATTTCGCTATTTTGTCAGATGGAACACACTATGAAAATCCGAAGTTTTTCCGATCATTAGAAGATAAGTTGGCGAAAGCACAGCGTGTTCTTTCTAGAAGAATGAAAGGATCTTCTCGCTGGAATAAACAACGAGTAAAGGTAGCTAGAATTCATGAATACATATCAAATACTAGAAAAGATTACTTGGACAAAATTTCAACTGAAATCATCAAAAACCACGATGTTATCGGTATAGAGGATTTGCAAGTATCCAATATGTTAAAGAATCATAAGTTAGCAAAAGTAATTAGTGAGGTATCTTGGTCACAATTTCGATCCATGTTGGAATACAAAGCAAAATGGTATGGCAAACAGGTCATTGTCGTATCGAAAACATTTGCTTCTAGCCAATTATGTTCTTGTTGTGGATATCAAAATAAAGACGTTAAAAATCTAAACCTACGTGGATGGGACTGTCCTTCTTGTTGTACACACCATGATAGGGATATTAACGCAAGTATCAATCTAAAGAATGAAGCGATAAAGCTTCTAACCGCAAGGACTGCGGGGTTAGCTTAATCAATTAGAGTTCGATAGAACTCTTTACTTAGGAATCCCTCACTTCTAAACGAAGTGAAAGTGGGGGTAGTTCAAAGGTCTTCCTATAACAATAGAATGGGAATTTTTCGAGAGTACTCAAAAAATGTTAGGACCTTATGCGGATTTAATTTTAAAAATATTTCAAGATGCACAAAATGAAATGCCAGGTAAGTTCTATATTGTTGTAAAATAATTAAAAGGATCTTAGGTAAAAATAAAAACCGTGGAAATATTTAATTTCTACGGTTTTTATTGTATCAATTAGGTTTTCTTTCATAGTGGCCCCCTCATACCTCGAATCGTTTCCGTACGCCTACAATGTAAAACCAGAATCAATAACAAAAAAGCCATGCAAATGCATGACTTTGATTAATCAATATGTATCTCTGTTAAATCAAGACATTACAATTCTACGGGCACCGTATATACCTTCCCTAAGTTTCGTTAATAACATCGAATACAAACAAAAAGGTATATAGCTATAATTGATGAGAGGTCTGCTGAATAAACAGACCTTTTCATTTGAATTCCGCAAAAAATTTTGTGTCTATAATTCCAAAAGCGACTTTACAGGGGAATGGATTTTTTCCTTCTGAAGCAGCATGCATACAAGAAATCACCCAATATTCAAGTTCTAACGGTAAGCGGTATATTTGAAGGCTACCATCATTGTTTTTTGCTGTTACGATCGGTGCATTTACCCTGGTTGTAGCAAAACCATCCGTTGTTATCATTGGTACTGCATCATTAGCTTGAAAACCAGCGTTTAACACCTCATAAATGATCCCATCTTTCTTATTAATAATCATAGGTATATTTAGAATGGGATATCTATTAATATTATTATGAATAATTGCTCCTGCGGCGTTCTTTCTTAACTGATTTCCTTGCATTTTTACACTCCTTTTTAATAATCCAAACGTGATTACATTAATTCATTCTATTTTACATCTATTATATTAGAAAATTGTAGTTTTATCTTATTATAAAAAGCATCCGTACATATAACAGCTCTATTTGAAGGATCGATATCAACAACGGTCATATAACTAGTGAGTAAATAACCATCCTCATAATATGTAATCATTATTTCCTCTTCAGATACTAAGGAACATAATAGCATGTTTTCAATTCGTTCTTTTTCCTCAGTTGTTAAGATCGGACGGGTTACTTTGTTTTGTTCCTTAATCATTTCACGTATCCCATCAAATTGAGATGTTAATGCAGCGAACGGAGTCCACTTGACCATTTTTCTTCCTTTTGGCATATTAGCGTTATTCATGATTTGTGTCCCCCAATTAGTGTATTTCTGTATCTAGCTGTGGCGCTATGCGTGTAGGAAATTCCCCGCAATATACTGTTCTTCCCAAACTTTGTGCGTATTTCATCCATTACTTTTGTTAATTTTACTTCTTGTTCCCGCTGCGTTATGTTATCAAAAAGAGAAATTTGTTCTTCTCCTTCTTGAAGGAGGTTTGTTAAGGATATGTTTATGCTGCGAATGGGTTCTCCAGTATATTGCTGATGTAAAAAGTATGTACAGATCTTATAAATATCCATTGTTAGGTTAGTTGGACGACTTAAAGTATGTGTTTTTCTAATACCACCGTTATAAGTCTTGCTATAACCGACTGAAAAATGAACGGTTTGAGCAAGCTTATTTTGTCTTCTAAGCCGATAACAAACTTCTTCAATATGTTCCAGTAGAACAATTGAAAATTCTCCTATTGTGTAATCGCGCATGAGTATTTGGCTTTTCCCAACAGAAGTTGTGGCAGGAACATATTTTTCTGAAATGCGACTAAAGTCAATTCCGTAGCTATGTAAGTGTAATTCTTCTCCAATCTTACCGCAGCTCTGTTTTAAGTATTTAAGAGGGTAATTGGCTAAGTCTCCTATAGAATGTATTCCTTTTCGATTCAACTTTTCTTCCGTTTTGTACGAAATGCCCCAAAATTTATTGAGCGGTCGTATGCTCCATAATTTTGTTGGGACATCTTCATATTTCCAATAAGCGATGCCGTTTTGATTCTTCTTTGCTTCAATATCTAAAGCTACTTTGCTCATTAAAGGGTTAGGGCCAATTCCTATTGTGCATTCGATCCGTGTTTTCGCATATATTTCATTTTTAAATTTCAATGCGAATTCATAGGGATCGTTAGCAAATAAATGAATACTATCCGTAATATCCATGAAGAACTCGTCGATGGAATATTGGTGAAAATCCTCAATAGGAACGTACTGTAAAGCTAGCTTTGTTATGTAATTCGAGCAATTTATGTAAGTACCCATAATTGGATTTACAACAAGAATGTCTTTTCTGCGAGGAATCTCGTATAATCTAGCCATCTTTTTTACACCTAATGCTTTTAATGGTGAAGTGGCAGCTAGAACAATTGAACCGTTTCTATTTACATCACCGACTACTGCCAATTTTGTATACATAGGATCTAACCCCATTTTGATGCAACTTACTGAAGCGTAAAAGCTTCGTAAATCCACACATAAGATGATTCTATTCGGTAAGATAGAATAGTCATACACTGTTATTCCTCCTTAAATCAAAAGAACGTTTGTTCTTATTATATACGAACTTGTGTTCTTTTATAAGGGTTTTTTGTTTAAAAATATTTTTTTGCATAAAGAAAAGACACTCGTATACGAGTGTCTTTCAGATATTCTGTAAATCATGTAATTCAAAATAGCCTAAATCTCGTATATACAAGTTTTTTGGTCGAATGGTTTGTAAGCTTGTTGAACCAAAGGTTTTATCATTTTCTCTTCCTTCTCCTACATAAACGTGCAGGAACTTCCCACTCAATAAGTCATACTCTAATTGAATTTTGACTCCTGCCGTATGGATACTTCCCCCCGATCCTTGATAATGTAAAGAAAACTTATCTGGAAACTGAAATGTTGTAGACTCTAGAATCCGAATGTGCTTAAAGGTCGTGGTGTATTGATGAATTATTTCTTGTGTTGAATGAATTCTTTGAGTTAGAAGGTTAGCTAGAACTTGTTCAAGAAACTTGTACTGCGGAAGCATTAAATCGTTGGTTAAGCCCTTCATGGCTGATAAGAACAACTGTAGATACTTCAAGACAGCTACATAATTGTGTGAGTGATGTACTTACAACCTGTAGGCCAAGCCTTACATATAAAGCAACTAATTCCTTTGCTTGATATTTACTCTTTCGATGAACAAATCCCATTTCTTTAGCTAAGTGCTCTAGAACATAGGAACACATATGTCGTTGTAATTCTTCAGCAATTAGTTGAAGTTCTTCAAGAATCGGAAAATCCATAATAAAACTCCATCCTTTCCTATAATTCTACAGAAAGATTAGCATATTTTTTCATTTTAGGAAGGGACTTTGTTTTGTTAGGTTCATATGGAGAGGACGGGACCTTCTTTTAGTTTTGGATAATCATTTGCTTTATCTATTGTAAATAATTTTGAGTCTGATGGGTCTCTTATTCTTGGCGTAAAATTAAATCCTAATAAATGAGTAAATCCGAAAATCTATTTTGTGTAACCGACTGTGTCTATATACAGCAATATGACTTTACTTGGTGTAATAGGTATGATAGGCTCGTTATTCAGAAAAGATTCCAATTGAAAAAAAGCACATCCATAGAGGAGGATTGGTAACCATGAGTGATAAAGTACTTATTGTGGAAGATGAACGCGAAATTGCGGATTTGGTTGAGCTATATTTGAAAAACGAGAATTATACGGTTTTCAAATACTATACCGCCAAAGAAGCATTGGAATGTATAGATAAGAATGTGCTTGACCTTGCAATATTGGATATCATGCTTCCCGACGTAAGTGGTCTCACTATCTGTCAAAAAATAAGGGACAAGCACACCTATCCAATTATCATGTTGACGGCGAAAGATACGGAAGTAGATAAAATTACAGGGCTAACAATTGGTGCGGACGATTATATTACAAAACCCTTTCGCCCACTAGAGTTAATTGCGCGAGTCAAGGCACAGTTACGCCGATATAAAAAATACAATGGAGTAACGGCACAGAACGAGAATGTTATCGTTCACTCTGGTCTTGTCATTAATATAAGCACGCATGAGTGTTCTCTGAACGAGAAGCCGTTATCTCTCACTCCCACCGAGTTTTCAATCCTGCGTATCCTCTGTGAAAACAAGGGGAATGTGGTTAGCTCTGAGCAGCTGTTTCATGAGATATGGGGTGACGAATATTTCAGCAAGAGCAATAACACTATCACCGTGCATATCCGACATCTGCGAGAAAAGATGAACGACACGGTTGATAATCCGAAGTATATAAAAACGGTATGGGGGATCGGCTATAAAATTGAAAAATAAAAATAAGAATAAAAAAATTGATTATTCAAAGTTAAAACGAAAACTCTACCAATATATCCTTACGATTGTCATGGCAGCAGTTGTATTTGTGCTGTTTGTGCGTCTATTTATCCAAGGGACACTGGGGGAGTGGATCGTACGTTTTTTGGAAAACAGTTATCATTTAGAGCGTTGGGACGCAATGATAATATATCAGTATACTATACGGA
>NZ_WEII01000089.1:0-15403 GCF_009183805.1 Bacillus sp. B2-WWTP-C-10-Post-4
GTAAGATCCCTGAAAGATGATCAGGTTGATAGGTTCGAGGTGGAAGCATGGTGACATGTGGAGCTGACGAATACTAATAGATCGAGGACTTAACCATATAATATGTAGCAATGTTATCTAGTTTTGAGAGAACATAAAAAACTTGTTGACTTTTAAAGTAAATAAGTTATAATAATGATTGTCTCAAAAGAATAATGTCTGGTAATGATGGCAGAGAGGTCACACCCGTTCCCATACCGAACACGGAAGTTAAGCTCTCTAGCGCCGATGGTAGTTGGGACCTTGTCCCTGTGAGAGTAGGACGTTGCCAGGCAATATTATTCCGCAGTAGCTCAGCGGTAGAGCTATCGGCTGTTAACCGATCGGTCGTAGGTTCGATTCCTACCTGCGGAGCCATTGGAGAGCTGTCCGAGTTGGCCGAAGGAGCACGATTGGAAATCGTGTATACGTCACAAGCGTATCAAGGGTTCGAATCCCTTGCTCTCCGCCATAGGATTTATAATATTTGGCCCGTTGGTCAAGTGGTTAAGACACCGCCCTTTCACGGCGGTAACACGGGTTCGAATCCCGTACGGGTCACCACTTTGGAGGATTAGCTCAGCTGGGAGAGCACCTGCCTTACAAGCAGGGGGTCGGCGGTTCGATCCCGTCATCCTCCACCATATAAATTTTATATGAATAGTATTATCGCGGGGTGGAGCAGCACGGTAGCTCGTCGGGCTCATAACCCGAAGGTCGCAGGTTCAAATCCTGTCCCCGCAACCAAATGGTCCCGTGGTGTAGTGGTTAACATGCCTGCCTGTCACGCAGGAGATCGCCGGTTCGACCCCGGTCGGGACCGCCATTTTAATAAGGCTCGGTAGCTCAGTCGGTAGAGCAGAGGACTGAAAATCCTCGTGTCGGCGGTTCGATTCCGTCCCGAGCCACCATTTATTTTAATAAAATACGCCGGCTTAGCTCAATTGGTAGAGCAACTGACTTGTAATCAGTAGGTTGGGGGTTCAAGTCCTCTAGCCGGCACCATGTAAGTTTCGGAGGGGTAGCGAAGTGGCTAAACGCGGCGGACTGTAAATCCGCTCCTTCGGGTTCGGCAGTTCGAATCTGCCCCCCTCCACCATTTACATAGGGGCATAGTTTAAAGGTAGAACTGAGGTCTCCAAAACCTCCAGTGTGGGTTCGATTCCTACTGCCCCTGCCAAAATATATTTACACAACATGGCGGTTGTGGCGAAGTGGTTAACGCACCGGATTGTGGCTCCGGCATTCGTGGGTTCGATTCCCATCAGTCGCCCCATTTTTATTTTAAAAATTACAAATAATCTAATGGATACTTACATATAATTAAGTAAGAATTCGATGGGCTATAGCCAAGCGGTAAGGCAACGGACTTTGACTCCGTCATGCGCTGGTTCGAATCCAGCTAGCCCAGCCATTTTTGCGGAAGTAGTTCAGTGGTAGAATACAACCTTGCCAAGGTTGGGGTCGCGGGTTCGAATCCCGTCTTCCGCTCCAATAAAATTTTATATGGCGGCATAGCCAAGTGGTAAGGCAGAGGTCTGCAAAACCTTTATCACCGGTTCAAATCCGGTTGCCGCCTTTTCTTTTGTGCCGATGTGGCGGAATTGGCAGACGCGCACGACTCAAAATCGTGTTCCTTCGGGAGTGTCGGTTCGACCCCGACCATCGGTATCATGAACGGCGTAAAAAAGCTCTATACAATTAGTATAGAGCTTTTTTGTTTTCTTTTCATTACATGACAAAATAAGCAGAAAAAATATTGTATATACAATATTTCTTTCGAGTACTCTAGAGAGAATTTCTCCACCCCGGTGACATGAAGTTAAATCCGATACCACCAGTAGATATTAGTACACTATCAACGGTTAAGTTTGTAATCTCTAAAAACTTCTTTTTGTTAAATTATACTAGGTGCTTCTAAAATTCGTAATAAACGTAGGAATTCATGTATAATATAACTTGTCGAAAGAACAAAATGATAGTGATTTATATTATGTCTGTAATATGAATCAAAAATGAACTTTTTATATTTCTTTTAAAAATGTGTTGAACACACATTATATTTCATATTAATATTTTTATGTAGATTTAAAACGGGAAAGAGAGTGGAAAGTATGGGCCGTAAATGGAACAATATTAAAGACAAAAAAGCATCAAAAGATGCAAATACAAGCCGTATATACGCGAAATTTGGGCGTGAAATTTATGTGGCAGCAAAACAAGGCGAGCCAGATCCAGAATCAAACCAAGCGCTAAGAGTTGTATTAGAGCGTGCGAAAACATACAATGTTCCAAGAACAATTATTGATCGTGCAGTTGAAAAAGCAAAAGGCGGTTCAGAAGAAAATTATGACGAGCTTCGTTATGAAGGATTCGGACCAAATGGAGCTATGGTTATTGTAGATACACTTACAAATAACGTAAACCGTACTGCAGCAGATGTACGAGCTGCATTTAGCAAAAACAGTGGTAATATGGGTGTGAACGGTTCTGTAGCTTACATGTTTGATGCGACAGCTGTTATCGGCCTTGAAGGTAAAACATCAGATGAAGTTCTTGAAATTTTAATGGAAGCAGATGTAGATGCACGTGATATTCTAGAAGAAGAAGATTCTGTTATCGTGTATGCTGAACCAGATCAATTCCATGCAGTACAATCTGCACTTAAAGGTGCTGGCGTTGAGGAGTTTACAGTTGCAGAATTAACAATGCTTGCACAAAGTGATGTAACACTTCCTGAAGATGCTCAAGCACAATTTGAGAAAATGGTTGATGCATTAGAAGATTTGGAAGATGTTCAACAAGTTTATCACAACGTAGACTTAGGAGAGTAATACGATAGATGACCCTTTTCGCTTAGCGGATAGGGTCTTTTTTTATGAAGTTAATTAAGGTGATGAAGTATTAAAGGTATTTTGTTGTAGGTAGTGAATATGATTATAGGGATATATAATATTCATTATCTCTAGGAGGCTTAATATGGAACATAAGACACCAAAGCATATAGTTGCTGTAGCAGGTTATTTAACAAATGAAAAAAATGAAGTGTTATTAACAAAAGTGCACTGGCGAGCTGATACGTGGGAGTTGCCAGGAGGATAGGTAGAAGAGGGCGAAGCGCTCGATCAAGCTGTCTGTAGGGAAATAAAAGAGGAAACAGGGTTAACGGTGAAGCCTATCGGAATTACAGGGGTTTATTATAATACCTCTATGCATATTCTAGCTGTTGTTTTTAAAGTAGCATATATAAGTGGTGAAATAAAAACTCAACCTGAAGAGATACAAGAGGCTAAATTTGTTGATTTAAATGAAGAGAACATAGATGAGTATATAACGCGTCCTCATATGAAATCCAGAACGCTTGATGCAATGAGAGCAACACATTTTATTCCGTATGAAACGTGGGAAGTACAGCCGTATAATTTAATAGGAAGATTGTAAAGAAAAGAGTAGCCGATTTGAGATACATTCGAATCACTACTCTTTTTTGTATACTGTTTAAGAAAAAGGTCAAAATAATAATAGCACTAGTATTGATTTGTAGAACGTTTGTTCTGTATAATAAATCTATATGTTATATACATTTAGATTACTAGATAGTCAAAAGTATATATATTTGTAGATGATATAATTAAAGTGTAAAGTGAAAATATAATAGTCTTAAGGGTTTCTCTTTTATTGGTTATTCGTGCTTTAACATAACCTATATTCAATATTTCAGATGAATAGTAGATAAAAAAATACTGTGATACAATACTTTTTTATCCCACTATTTGCTGGGCAGTAAGCCTGATTGATGAGGGCTCATTAAAGTTTCACTTTATACCTTACAATGATGTAAGGTACGTGTAAGAGAAATCGATGGGATATTTTTTTACAACAATGTATTCTTAAAGTAAGAGTTATATGCTGTGTGGAAAAGAGGTGTTCAAGATGAAAGAACGAGTATTATCTAGGGTGAACTATCATCAAAAAGTTGCATTAAATCCAATGACTAAACTTTTTTATAAAGCCATTATATTATTATTATTGTTAAGTTGTACGTTATTATTCATTGGAAATGTAATGATTGAGAAAAGTGATATTAGTAAATTACATGTACCGGCTAAGTTAGAGGTGCCAGAATCATTAACACATGCATTTATTGCGACAGAAGATAAAAGATTTTATCATCATAACGGTTTAGATTATATAGCAATTATTAGGGCCTCAGTTGAGAATATAAAGGCTGGTGGTGTCGTACAAGGAGGAAGCACGATTACACAACAGCTATCTAAAAATGCCTTTTTAACAAATGAACGTACATTTTCTCGTAAGTGGAAAGAGATTTTTTATACGAAAAAAATTGAACGCACGTTTACGAAGGATGAAATTTTAAAATTATATGTAAGTAATATTTATTATGGAGAAGGAGCGTGGGGAATTGAAAAAGCAGCAAACCTTTACTTCGGTAAAAAGGTGAACCAATTAACGTTGGCTGAAAGTGCAATGATGGCTGCTGTAGTAAAAGCACCTGCTTATTACTCACCTGCCCAAAACTATGATAAAGCAGTAGAGAGACGAAATGTCGTTTTGAGACTAATGGAGAAAGAAGGCTATATAAGCCATGATGAGTATGTTCAAGCAGTTAGTGAGAAATTAGTAATTCGTCATGATATAAAAATAGAGCAGTCGATGTTAAATAGCGCGCGTAAAAAAGCAGTAAGTTAAGAGAAGTTCCTACAGAGGAGCTTCTTTTTTTGAATAAATTGTGACAAATTGTGACACAATATCGTCACAATTATTGTGTTTTTGTAATTTATGTGAGCGTGTTCATTGCGTGACGTATATAAGTGTTGATATTATGTGTATTGTGTACAATGCTGTATGCAGAATATGAATTTAAAGAGGAATGTATATGAAATCAAATAAACTCATGGCTCTTGGTATAGTTTTTTCTATCGCAGTATTGATTGTAATTGGAACAATTGCGTATAGCATCATAAATGACAAAAAAGATAAAGGGAATGAGATGTTTGCTTATTCTACGCAACAATCTTTAGGGAAAGATGATGCTCCAGTTAAGGTAGTTGAATTTGGAGACTTTAAATGTCCTGCTTGTCGTACTTGGGATGTAACAGTATTACCTCGATTAAAAGAAGAGTATATTGATAAAGGCAAAGTGCAGTTATATTTTATTAACTTCCCATTTATCGGAAAAGACTCGGATTTAGGTGCAGCAGCTGGTGAAGCAATTTATAAACAAGATAAAGATTCATTCTGGATTTTCTATGATGAGATTTATCAAAATCAAAGGAAAGATACGGAAGAATGGATTACAGAAGATTTGCTTCTTAGCATTGTGAAAGAGAAACTTCCAAAAGTTGATGTAGAGCAATTTAAGAAAGATTTACACAGTAAAGACATTAAAGAAAAAGTACGTAAAGATTCAGATCGTGCTCAAAAATTAAAAGTTCAAGGTGCTCCTTCTGTATATGTAAACGGAAATCTTGCAAACCCTGATTTCGATAGTATGAAGAAGGCAATTGATAAAGAATTGAAAAAGTGATGAGGTCTCTCATCACTTTTTCGACTTTTTTCGATAAAATTCTTGCCTCTACTTTTTTTACATGCTATACTACTTTACATAAGTTATTCTAATATCTTATATGTAATTCATATTTGCGGGTGTAGTTTAGTGGTAAAACAAGAGCCTTCCAAGCTCTGGTCGAGAGTTCGATTCTCTTCACCCGCTCCAAATTTTATTAAATGTTTTTCTATAAATTGTGATCAACGCAGTGTTTCGTTTCCGAGATAAACGAGGCATTGCGTTTTTTAATGTTTGAAAAACCTAATTACATGCGAAAATAGAAGTAAATAATAGTATTCCAAAAGTGAATTACTAAACAATAGAGTCGTTACATAAGGGATGGATTCATCTGAGGAGGCGATTAAGAGTGGATTTTGAACAATTAAAGCAAGATGTAATTGCGTATAGTAAAACAATTGGCATAGATAAAATAGGCTTTGCGAGTGCTTCTCCTTTTGAGGAATTAAAGCAGCGCTTAATCCAGCAACAACAATTAAATTATCAATCTGGATTTGAAGAGCCTGATATAGAGAAGAGAACGAATCCGCAACTGTTATTACCGGGTGCTAAATCAATTATTGCGATTGCTTTAGCATATCCTTCAAAATTAAAAAATGCACCATTAAGTAAGCGTGGAGAACGCCGTGGGATTTTTTGTCGTGCTTCTTGGGGACAAGATTATCATCTTGTTTTACGAGATCGTTTGCAAAAATTAGAAGCATATTTAATTGAAAAACTTCCGGATATAGAAGTGAAGTCCATGGTTGATACAGGTGAATTAAGTGATCGAGCTGTATCAGAGCGTGCAGGCATTGGATGGAGCGGTAAAAACTGCTCTATTATTACACCTGAATTTGGTTCGTACGTATACTTAGGGGAAATGATTACAAATGTTCCATTCCCGCCAGATAAGCCGATAGAAGATCAATGCGGGGGCTGTACGAAATGTATCGATATTTGTCCTACCGGTGCTTTAATACAGGGGGGACAGTTAGATTCGAAGAAGTGCATTGCGTTTTTAACACAGACGAAAGGGTTCCTACCTGAAGAATATCGCGATAAAATAGGAAATCGTATATATGGATGTGATACGTGTCAGACTGTTTGCCCGAAAAACAAAGGAATGGATTTTCATAATCATCCTGAGATGGAGCCGGATCCTGAGCTAGTTAAACCATTATTAACGCCACTTTTAACAATTAGTAATCGTGATTTTAAAGAGAAATATGGGATTATGTCAGGGTCATGGAGAGGGAAAAAGCCACTGCAAAGAAATGCGATTTTAGCATTAGCACATTTTAAAGAAACATCGGCAATTCCTGATTTAATTGGTGTTATGAAAGATGACCCAAGACCAGTACTACGCGGAACGGCAGCATGGGCACTTGGGAAAATTGGCGGAGATGGAGTAGGCGAAGCGATTGAGAAAGCGATGGAACGTGAGAAAGATGAAGAAGTGCTTCATGAAATGAATCGCGGGCTTGAATTGTTAGCACAGAAAAAAGAGTAGATAATATTTCCCTTTTTCATATTGTAATATGGGAGGGAGACAGAATGGTTGTAAAAACGAAGATTGAAAACCAAGTACAACAATTTTTAGCATATATAACGGAGAAAAGAACGAATGTGGATGGTATTGCTGAGGATTTACTACAAATGGCAATGAGAAAGAAACAATTGTTTCAAAGACGTAGTGCACATATAGTGAAAGCAACTGCGGATGTTTCTTTCATTAGACAATTAAATAGTAATGACCATCAAGAAATTGATTATCAAATACATTTTAAATATTTAATTAAGCATAAAGAATTATTTTATATTGAAGAGGAACAATTAAAACGAAGAGTTTGTTTAAATAATAGTCGGATTATAGGCGATTATGCTATTGAAGTGTCAGAAGAAATTAGAATGGGTGAGACATTAGAAAGGGAAATTACGAAAGAGAAGTACGGTTCTTATCAGTATAATCGTTTAGAGGCAGTGAAATATGCAGAGCGTTGGTGGGATGACCGAAATCCTATGTATCGTAATTTCCCTGATAATTGTACGAATTTCATTTCTCAATGTCTTCATACTGGAGAAGTACCTATGAGCGGATATCCTAATATTCGTAAAGGATGGTGGCAAAGGGAGAATCAGTGGAGCTGGAGCTGGGCTGTTGCACATTCTTTTTATTGGTATTTGTCAGGTGCTACAACAGGACTTCGAGCAGAGGCGGTAGAGAGGCCAGAAGAACTTATTCTTGGAGATGTCATTGCTTATGATTTCGAGGATGACGGAAGATGGAATCATACGACGATTGTAGTAGCAAAAGATGCAGATGGTATGCCGCTTGTAAATGCACATTCAGCGAATAGCCGTCGACGTTATTGGAACTATGAAGACTCTAGTAAATATACACCACAAATGAAATATAAATTCTTTCATATTATTAATGGGTAGAGATTTTTCGCTCAAGTGGTATAATACGTAGTAGACAAAAAACAGAGGTGAATATCGCGTGGGAGTACATGTTGTTTTATATCAGCCAGAAATTCCAGCAAATACAGGGAATATTGCTCGTACTTGTGCAGCAACTGGAACAGAATTACATTTGATTAGACCGCTTGGATTTTCAACGGATGATAAAATGTTAAAGCGTGCAGGATTAGATTATTGGCAGCACGTAAAAATTACGTACTATGATTCAATTGAAGAATTTTATGAAAAAAATAAAGACGGTGAATTCTTCTATTTAACAAAGTATGGCGAGAAAGCTCATACAGCGTTTGACTATAGCAAGCGCGAGAAGGATTACTATTTTGTATTTGGAAGAGAAACAAACGGCTTACCAGCTAATGTAATCGAAGAAAACTTTGATCATTGTTTACGTATTCCAATGACAGATAAAGTACGTTCATTAAATTTATCTAATACAGCAGCAATTTTAATTTATGAAGCGTTCCGTCAACAAAATTACCCTGGATTAGATTTAGAAATCGTTTATTAAAAGTCGCCATATGGCGACTTTTTTTTATAAAATAAAAATAATATATAATCATACATTTAAAAGAGAGGACATAATCATATAGAATGGGATATATGATTAAAAATAGATAAGACGGGTTGAGATAAATATGAAGGAAGAATATAGTAATCAAAATACCTTTTTAAGTATGATAGATATGGATTTAATTAGACAAGGATTATTACATGCTATTCAAGATTTAGTATTCATATTGAAAGTTATTGATAATGAAACGTTTCAATATATGTATGTGAATAAAATAGGAATGGATTATGCTAGGTTAAGCGAAGAGTGCTATGGAAAAACCTTTGCAGAAGTATTACCAAAAGATATAGCGGGGATATTGCAAAGGCAATATGCAAAAGTAGTGAGAGAAGCGAAAGCACACACCTTTTGTGATGTAGTCAATTTACCAAAAGGTGAGATACACTATGAATCTTCACTTAATCCTGTCTGCGACGAAGAAGGAATATGTCAATTTGTTATTTGTATTACAAGAGATATTACAGCTCAAATTGAGGAGAAGACAGAGATAGAGGAAAAACAAATGTTATTTAAGTCGTTACTGGAATATAATAATGACTCAATTATATCTATAGATTCTATAGGGAGAGTTACATATGCAAATCCGGCAACGTATGAAATATTTGGATACCGGTATGAGGAATTAAATAATAAATTTATTTTTGAATTCATTAATAAAGAATATGAAAAAGATTTTCAAATTATATTTAAGGGATCGATGCAAGGAAAAGCAAAACAAATTGTTTCAAAGAAATATGTTCATAAAGAAGGGTACGAGCTATATATTTCTTTGAGAACTATCCCGATTATTGTGAACGGTGAAATTGTTGGGATTTATATTGTTACGAGAGATGTTACAAGGCAAGTATTAAACGAAATGCGAACAGAATATTTAGCTTACTATGACCAGTTAACGGGATTAATGAATAGAATTTCATGTACAAATAAGTTAAATACTTTTTTAAATGAGAGTGTAAATTTTGCACTTGTATTTATAGATTTAGATGAGTTTCATCGTATTAATGATACATTTGGTCATAAAGAGGGAGATAAAGTATTACAAAAAGTTACAGAATGTTTAAGTAATCTAAAAATAGAAGATATGCACTTATTTAGAGAACACGATGATCAATTTGTTATGTTGATAGAAAATATAACGAAAGAATATGTAGAGGAAGTTGCAAAAAGCATATTAAAAAACATTAGTGAATATTTTGTAATCGAAGAAGAAGATGTATATTTAAGCGCGTCAATTGGAATTGTAATGGCTCCAACAGATGGAGAAGATGAAAAAATACTATTTCAGAGAGTCGATGCTGCTTTAGAAAAAGCAAAAGAAAAAGGAAAAGGACATTATCATTTTTATTGTAGTGGATTAGACTGTGAGCGTGAACAAAGGTTTATAATAGAAAACCAGTTACATCGTGCTATAGAAAAAAATGAATTTTTCTTATATTATCAGCCACAAATTAATATTGAAACGAAAAAAATAGCTAGTATGGAAGCTTTAATAAGGTGGGAGAATAAGGAATTAGGATTTGTTTCTCCAAACCAATTTATCCCGTTGGCAGAAAGAACAGGATTTATTATTAAGCTGGATGAATGGGTAGTAAATCAAGTGTGTCAGCAATTGCGCGAATGGTTAAATAAAGGGTATGATGTGGTCCCAATTGCAGTTAATATTTCAGCTAGACACTTTCGTTCTATTACATTAATAGAGATGATTACACGGGCTTT
This sequence comes from Bacillus sp. B2-WWTP-C-10-Post-4, assembly GCF_009183805.1. Classification (NCBI taxonomy): domain Bacteria; kingdom Bacillati; phylum Bacillota; class Bacilli; order Caryophanales; family Bacillaceae; genus Bacillus; species Bacillus sp. B2-WWTP-C-10-Post-4. Next base: position 10,356 of record NZ_WEII01000089.1, read on the forward strand.
AAATAAGTACAATGTACCAACTCATTTATTAGCGATAGAGGTTACAGAAGGAGCTCTTATACATAAAGATATATCGAAGAGAGTGTTACTACAATTAAAAGAGCAAAATTTAAAGATTCATTTAGATGATTTTGGAACAGGCTATTCATCTTTAAGTTATTTAAAAACATATCCAATTGATACTTTAAAAATTGATCGTTCTTTTATGGAAGGTATACATATAGATGAACGTGATACGAATATTACAGCTGCAATTATTCATTTAGCTCATACTTTAGAATTGAATGTAATTGCAGAAGGAGTAGAAAAAAAGGAGCAAATACAGTTTTTGAAAGAAAAGAATGTGAAGCTTGTACAAGGTTATTATTATAGCCGACCACTATCCAAATATGATATGGAAAATATGTATTATAAATAAAAAATGATGTGCTAAAAGCACATCATTTTTTATGTGTACCTGGTTTGTCATTGTAACCGGATGTAAAAATAGCTGTAAGAAATGTGAGTGATACACCTAAAATTAATAATAATTTCATACTAATATCCTCCTTACTTTTTTCGGTTCATGAGTTTTATTTATTATCCAAAATGTATGTAAGGTTCTTAGAAGAAAAGAATTTATTTATAATGAATAGCAGTGTAAAAACGTTAATACCTATATTATACAGAATTTTCTTTGAATTTTGGAGAGAATTTTAGTGTGCTATTATATATTTCGTTTTGATTTAAAGAATGTTTAAGGACATCCTAGCATACCTTTTATAATAATCCGATTGAACAAGGAGATGGGGGAGGAGCTATAATGGATATTCTAAAAAAGATTGAACAGCATCGAGCAGCAGAAGAGCGTTTACAATGGGAAGGTACGTTTGCGGAGTATTTGGAGCTTGTGAAAGAAAGACCATGGGTGGCTCAAACAGCACACTCTCGCATTTACAATATGATAAAAGATGCTGGAATTGAAGAAGTCGATGGTAGAAGAAAGTATAACTTCTTTAGTAATCAGCTCTTTGGATTAGAGGATGCTCTAGAACGTCTTGTAGAGGAATATTTTCATCCATCTGCAAAACGATTAGATGTTAGAAAAAGAATTTTATTATTAATGGGTCCTGTTAGTGGAGGGAAATCAACGTTAGTTACAATGTTGAAACGAGGATTAGAAACATATTCAAGAACAGATCGCGGAGCAATTTTTGCAATTAAAGGATGCCCAATGCACGAGGATCCACTGCATTTAATTCCACATCATTTACGAGATGATTTCTTTGATGAGTATGGGGTTAGAATTGAAGGGAATTTATCACCACTAAATGTCATGCGTTTAGAGCAAGAATACGGATCAAGAATTGAGGATGTAGTTGTAGAGCGTATTTTCTTCTCTGAAGATCGCCGTACAGGGATTGGTACATTTAGCCCGTCTGATCCAAAATCACAAGATATTGCAGATTTAACAGGTAGTCTGGATTTTTCTACGATTGCAGAATATGGTTCAGAATCAGATCCGCGTGCGTATCGATTTGATGGAGAATTAAATAAGGCAAACCGAGGAATGATGGAGTTCCAAGAGATGTTAAAATGCGATGAGAAGTTTTTATGGCACTTATTATCACTTACGCAAGAAGGGAATTTCAAAGCGGGAAGATTTGCGCTTATTTCAGCAGATGAATTAATTGTAGCGCATACGAATGAAACAGAGTATCGCTCATTTATAGCAAATAAGAAAAATGAGGCATTGCACTCAAGAATTATTGTAATGCCAGTTCCTTATAATTTACGAGTAAGTGAAGAAGAACATATTTATGAAAAAATGATTCGTGAAAGTGATGTATCGAATGTTCACATTGCACCACACACACTTCGCGTTGCAGCAATGTTCACCATTTTAACTCGTTTAAAAGATCCGAAGCGTCCGGATATTGATTTAATTAAAAAGATGCGTTTGTATGATGGAGAAACGGTAGAAGGTTATAATGCGATTGATGTAGAAGAATTACAACGCGAATATCAAGATGAAGGTATGAAGGGTATTGATCCTCGTTATGTCATTAACCGAATTTCGTCTACAATCATTCGAAAAGAGGTACCATCTATTAACGCGTTAGATGTACTTAGATCTTTAAAAGATGGGCTAGATCAGCATCCATCCATTAGTAATGAAGACCGTGAACGTTACATGAACTTCATCTCATTAGCGAGAAAAGAATACGATGAAATCGCGAAGAAAGAAGTACAAAAAGCGTTTGTTTATTCATATGAAGAATCAGCTAAGACGCTTATGGATAATTACTTAGATAACGTCGAGGCGTACTGCAATAAATCGAAATTACGTGATCCGTTAACAGGAGAAGAAATGAGTCCAGATGAAAAATTAATGCGCTCAATTGAAGAGCAAATTGGAATTTCAGAAAATGCTAAGAAAGCGTTCCGTGAAGAGATTTTAATTCGCATTTCTGCTTATGCCCGTAAAGGAAAACGCTTTGATTATAATTCACATGAACGTCTTCGTGAAGCGATTCAGAAAAAACTATTTGCTGATTTAAAAGATATAGTGAAAATTACAACGTCAACGAAAACGCCGGACGAAAATCAGCTTAAGAAAATCAATGATGTTGTTGCGCGTTTAATTGATGAGCATGGCTATAATTCTTCTTCAGCAAATGAATTACTACGCTATGTAGGTAGCTTGTTAAACAGATAGTTTGATAACAAAACGCTGTCTCTTGTATTTTGCGGGACAGCGTTTTATTATCCGTTCATATGTGTATAAAGTGTCATACCTTGTCCAAATGTAATAAATTAAGATGCAATTTTATGAATTTATTGTCAATTATTTTTACAATATGCATATGATAGAGTAACCAACCATTCATACGAAAAAAGCCAACACAATACAATATGTTGCAAAGTAAAAATATGTGCAACAATGCATTGTGTTTCTTTCTTATCAGTGGCTGAATATTTCTTTCTATTATGTGAGTGGCAAAATTTTGTTTAGGATGCTCGGGGTATTGTATGAAAAACGTTATAAATGTTTATGGGATGATTTTCTGTGGGCAGTTACCTTTCAAACATTCTAGCTTGCACATTACAGAACAAAATTTATAGATTGCTGTTCATACAGGAAGACAATTACAGTAAGGAGGGAAAGGAATGGGCGAAGAAAATCAACCAAATTATACGATTTCACAGGAAAACTGGTCCCTCCATCGCAAAGGATATGACGACCAACAGCGCCATCAAGAAAAAGTACAAGAGGCAATTAAGAATAATTTACCCGATCTTGTAACAGAAGAAAGTATAGTTATGTCTAATGGCAAGGATGTTGTAAAAATACCAATTCGTTCTCTAGATGAATATAAGATTAGATACAATTATGATAAAAATAAACATGTTGGGCAAGGAAACGGTGACAGCAAAGTTGGTGATGTCGTTGCGAGAGATGGATCAGGTGGTCAAAAACAAAAAGGGCCAGGAAAAGGGCAAGGAGCAGGAGATGCAGCTGGGGAAGATTACTATGAAGCTGAAGTCTCTATTTTAGAATTAGAGCAAGCGTTTTTCAGAGAGTTAGAACTGCCTAATTTAAAGAGAAAAGAAATGGATGAAAACCGGATTGAACATGTTGAATTTAATGACATTAGAAAAACAGGATTATGGGGAAATATCGATAAGAAAAGAACAATGATATCCGCATATAAACGAAATGCAATGAGTGGTAAAGCATCTTTTCATCCAATTCACCAAGAAGACTTAAAGTTCCGCACTTGGAATGAAGTATTAAAGCCAGATTCAAAAGCTGTTGTATTAGCGATGATGGATACGAGTGGATCGATGGGAATATGGGAGAAATATATGGCACGTAGCTTCTTTTTCTGGATGACAAGATTTTTACGCACAAAGTATGAAACAGTAGATATTGAATTTATTGCCCATCATACGGAGGCAAAAGTAGTTCCAGAGGAAGAGTTTTTCTCAAAAGGAGAAAGTGGCGGAACGATTTGTTCTTCTGTATACAAAAAAGCACTCGAACTTATCGATAATAAATATTCACCAGACCGCTATAATATTTATCCATTCCATTTTTCAGATGGTGATAATTTAACATCAGATAATGCTAGATGTGTAAAACTTGTTGAAGAGCTAATGAAGAAGTGTAATATGTTTGGGTATGGGGAAGTGAATCAGTACAACCGCCATAGTACACTCATGTCAGCCTATAAAAATATTAAAGATGAAAACTTTAGATACTATATTTTAAAGCAAAAAGCAGACGTATTTCATGCGATGAAAAGCTTTTTTAGAGAAGAATCAGGTGAGAAAATGGCATAACCTCTTTTAAAGAGGTTCTTTTTTTGTAAACTTTTTATTTTCCTAGTTGACAATGATAATGAAAATCATTATCATTTATTCGAGAAATGATTACATTTCGAATTATATATTTCGGAGGAGATGTAAAGTTGAAACAAAATAAAAGAAAACGTATAAATGCAATGATTATAGCGGCAGCGTTATCACTTCCGTTTGCTGTTTATTCAACACCTGCTTTAGCGGCAGTAGCAATTGAGGCGAATAAAACTGGACAAGGTTTAGAAGATGGTACATATGAAGCTGTTATTAAAGCGTATAAAGATAAAACGAATGAAGAGTCTATGGCAGCTGTTTATATAAAGGATCCGAAATTAACAATTGAGAATGGAAAGAAAATTGTAACAGCAACATTAAGTGATAGTGATTTCTTTCAATACTTGAAAACAGAGGATATTCATACTCCAGGTGTGTTTCATGATGTGAAAGTAATATCAGAAGATAAAAAGAAAAATGGAACGAAAGTGATTCAGTTTGAAGTAGGGGAATTAGGAAAAAGGTATAATATGTGAATGCATATTTATATTCCAACAATGACCTATGATAATAAGTACCAAGTACAGTTTGAAGTAAATACATTGAATTTAGAGAACAATGTTCCAGAAAAACAAAAGGAAAATAAAGAGAATAAAGTGGATCAACAAGATGGAATTGGAAATGTAATAGTAGATAAGCAACTACAAAGG